>JAFAMT010000142.1 GCA_019233085.1 Herbaspirillum sp. | reverse complement strand
CCTGCGGTCATCATCACCATGACGCGATCGCCAGGATTCTCGTAAACACTCATCTTGCGGAAGGTGCCGATGTGGTCGACGCCGGCATTGGTGCGGGAGTCGGACAAAAACACCAGGCCGCTGTTGAGGCGCATGGCTACGCAGTAGGTCATGATGAAATCTTGGAACTTGGAAACGTAAAGCCGGATTCTACCGTATGCCCCGGTGCACGAAGTTGCGCGCGGGGTTCACTGTGGCGTTGCATCTACAGTTACGGCAGGATCGCGGCTTTCCTGAGCCGCCGCGGCTGCGGCGAATGTTATAAATTTTTTCCAGGCAGGGGTGCCGGGCCGGCGGGCCCGGCACCGGGCTCAGGCCGCCAGCGGCACCAGGAAGTCGCGGCTGATGCGGTTGCCCAGTTCGAAGATGCGTTCCAGGAACACCGTGAGGTAGTCGTGCAGGCCGGCCTCCAGGATCTCCTCGATGCGGGCGAACTTCAGGTCCGCATGCAGCTTGCCGGCAAAGCGTTCGGTGTCGGCCGAGACATCGTTGCGCACATGATGCAGGTTCGACAGCACATTGCCCATGCAGGCCGCCAGTGAACGGGGCATGTCCGCGCGCAGGATCAGCAGCTCGGCCACGCGCTCGGGCGTGATGACGTCGCGATAGACCTTGCGGTAGATCTCGAAGCCCGACACCGAGCGCAGGATCGCGGCCCAGTAATAGAAGTCGATCTGGCCAACCTCGTCACGGGCCGACTGGCTTTGTGATTGTGTTTGCGATTGCGTTTGCGACTGCGACTGCCCGTTCTGCTTCTGCGACGGGGTTTCCTTGGCGCCGTGGAACTTGACGTCGATGATGCGCGCCGTGTTGTCGGCCCGCTCCAGGAAGGTGCCCAGGCGGATGAAGTGGAAGGCCTCGTCCTCCAGCATGGTGCCGATGGTCACGCCCCGCGAGAGATGCGAGCGATGCTTGACCCATTCGAAGAACTCCGACGGATTCTGCTCCAGCGCATTGGTCTGCAGGTAGGACTGCATCTTGATCCAGGTGGCGTTCTGGATCTCCCAGGCCTCCGTGGTCAGCGCCCCGCGCACGGCGCGCGCATTCTCACGCGCCTGGCGCAGGCAGGAGGCGATCGACGATGGATTGTTGGGGTCACGCACCATGAAGTCGATGACGTCCTTCTGCGTGAGCTTGTCGTATTTCTGGTTGTAGCCATAGAGCAGTTCGGAGATGCCCAACACGGCGCGCCAGCCCTGCTCGGCGTCGTCGGTCGATTGCGGCAGCAGCGCGGTCTGCACATGCACGTCGAGCATGCGGGCGGTGTTCTCGGCACGCTCGGTGTAGCGGGCCATCCAGAAGAGGTGATCGGCGGTACGGCTGAGCATGACTTATTTCTCCAGAATCCAGGTGTCCTTGGTGCCGCCGCCTTGCGACGAATTCACCACCAGCGAGCCTTCCTTCAAGGCCACGCGCGTCAAGCCGCCCTTGACCATCGTGACCTGCTTGCCCGAGAGCACGAAGGGGCGCAGATCCAGGTGGCGCGGCGCGATGCCGGACTCGACATAGGTAGGGCACACGGAGAGGGCCAGCGTAGGCTGGGCGATGTAGCCGTCGGGCTTGGCGATGACGCGGGCGCGGAAATCCTCGATCTCCTGCTTGGTCGAGGCCGGGCCGACCAGCATGCCGTAGCCGCCGGCGCCGTGGACTTCCTTGACCACCAGCTTTTCCAGGTTGGCCAGGGTGTAGGAAAGATCTTCCTTCTTGCGGCACTGGTAGGTCGGCACGTTGTTGAGGATCGGGTCTTCGGAGAGATAGAAGCGCACCATGTCCGGCACATACGGATAGATCGACTTGTCGTCGGCCACGCCCGTGCCGATGGCATTGGTCAGCGTGACCTTGCCGGCGCGATAGGCCTGCAACAGGCCCGGCACGCCCAGGGCCGAATCGGGACGGAAGGCCAGCGGATCGAGGAAGTCGTCGTCGATGCGGCGATAGATCACGTCGACCCGCTTGGGGCCGCGCGTGGTGCGCATGTAGACCACGTTGTCCTTGACGAACAGGTCCTGCCCCTCGACCAGCTCCACGCCCATCTGCTGGGCCAGGAAGGCATGCTCGAAGTAGGCCGAGTTGTACATGCCCGGGGTCATCACCACCACCGTCGGATCGGTCACGCCGGCCGGCGCCACCGAACGCAGGTTGTCCAGCAGCAGGTCGGGATAGTGGTCGACCGGGGCGATCTTGTGACGTGTAAAGAGATCCGGGAAGAGCCGCATCATCATCTTGCGGTTCTCCAGCATGTAGGACACGCCGGAGGGCACGCGCAGGTTGTCTTCCAGCACGTAGAACTCACCCTCGCCGGCGCGCACGATGTCGACCCCGGCGATGTGGGCGTAGATGTCGTTGACCACGTTCACATCCTGCATCTCGCGCCGGTACTGCGCGTTCTGGAAGATCTGCTCGGGCGGGATGATGCCGGCCTTGACGATCTTCTGCTCGTGGTAGATGTCGTGGATGAACATGTTGAGCGCCTTGACGCGCTGGACCAGTCCCGCTTCCAGCTTGGCCCATTCGGCCTTGTGGATGATGCGCGGGATGATGTCGAAGGGGATCAGGCGCTCCGTGCCTGCATCGTTGCCGTAGACCGCGAAGGTGATGCCGACGCGGCGGAAGATCAGGTCTGACTCGGCACGTTTGCGGGCGATGGTCTCGGGCGATTGCGCCGACAGCCAGCTGGCGAATTCTGCATAGTGCTGACGCACCTGACGGTCTTCGCTGCTTGCGCCTCCTGAATACATCTCATCGAAAAAATGTGCCATAGATTTGCTTCGTGTTCCCGCGGAGCGTGGGAATCTTTCTAAATGGGTTGTGACGAAAACAGAGGCGAGGGATACCGCAAAGCTAATGCTGGTGCGCGCTACAGCCGGTACGCACGATTGAAGACTAACAGAGGACTAAATTTTTGGACAGGGGAAAATCGCATGGTGTTGATCGCTTTCATGCGGGCCGCTACCCTTGCGGTACCGGCCCGCCACGGGCTCAGTTGTTCCAGGGAGTGGGGGGCGGTACGTCGCAGGGGGCGGGTACGTCGATGGTCTTGAAATCGGCCGGGCTGACGATCTCCAGGTATTCCATGTCCGGCGAATAATCGAAGAGGAAATGCACGATCCCCGGGCGCTGGTGCACGCAGTCGCCGGCCTTGACCAGCGTGACTTCTTGTTCGTACATGAAGCGTGCCCAGCCTTTCAGCATGATGACGATGTGGAAGTTGGCCTCGTGCCGGTGCCACCCCGTTCCTGCCTCCGGCGCCATGTTGGCCTTGACCAGCTGCGCCACCACCTGGCCACCGGTGGCCGCGGCAATGCCGAGGTCGCGATAAAGGAAGAAATCGCGCAGCCCGCCTGTCTCGTAGGGCGTATCGCCCTCCCTGACGTGCGAGAAACGGTTGGCTGCCAAGACGCTTTCGGCTACGGTGTTCATCACATCCATCCTTTCTGCGGGTGACCCGCATGCGGCCTGCGACAAAAAACGGGCGCGCTGCTGCGCCCGAGGGTCTGTTCACCCTAAAATTCTACGTCCAGTTCATCGATATCCTCCGGCTCCTTCTTGGCCGCCGTGATCCACTGCTGCATCTCGGGCATGGCCATGATGCGCTTGGCATAGGCAGCGCAGATGGGGTCGAGCTTGACGTCATAGGTCATGAAGCGCGTGACCACCGGGGCATACATGGCATCGGCCATGGTGCGCTGTTCGCCGAACAGGAAGGGGCCGCCGTACTTGGCCAGACATTCCCTCCAGATGGTGGTGATGCGCACGATGTCGGCTTCGGCACGCGACCAGACCTTGAAGTTGGGGAAGTGTGCCTTCAGGTTCATCGGCAGCGCCGCGCGCAGGGCCGAGAAACCCGAGTGCATTTCGCCGCACACCGAGCGGCAATGCGCGCGGGCGGCGAGGTCGGCCGGCAGCAGCTTGGCGCCGGGGCGGATTTCGTTGAGATATTCGGCAATGGCCAGCGTATCCCATACCAGTACGTCGCCATGATGGAGGCTGGGTACCAGGATGGAGGAAGACAGGAGCAGGATCTCTGCGCGTGCCGTCGGGTCGTCCGGCGGCACGATGTCTTCCTCGAAGGAGAGTCCCGCGAACTTGGCCATGAGCCAGCCGCGCAGGGACCACGAAGAGTAGTTCTTGCTGGTGATGCGCAAAGTCGTCTTAGGCATGTCAGTCCTTTATCCGTTTTGTACAGGTTGACTTTGGGCACGCCGCCGCGCAAGCGGCGGTGTCACGGTCGCCGGCCCTGTCTGCGCATCAGGGCCGGGCAACGCCGCAATGTCGGCGTCACTTTCCTTGCTTGCAAAGCTTGTGCCAGCTATGAGAAGACCTGTGCGCGTGTTTCCAGCGGGCCACAAATGCCGTCCCGCATGGGGCAAAACGGCCGTTCAGTGGCACGACAATTGCATCAAAGGAGGGCGAGCGACAGACAAAGAGACAATCCAAGGGCGGCGTTCTCATGATCAATACCTATCAGCTCTACCAGAACTACGCCGATGCCACCGACCCGCTGCGCGCCTGCGCCCGGATGATGGCGCCGGTACTGGGTACCACCTGGCCCGGCATGCCGGTCAATCCCTATGTCCGCAAGATGGCCTCGGCCTGCGAGGTCTTTGCGCGTACCCAGCTGACCCATGCCCGGCCTCCGTTCGGCATCCCCACCGTGGAGGAAGGTGGACGCACGGTTTCGGTGCAGGAAGAGGTCGTCAGCGCCACGCCCTTCTGTAGCCTGCTGCATTTTCGCAAGGACAGTGCGCTGGTCCAGCCCAAGGTACTGGTGGTGGCGCCGATGTCGGGCCACTTCGCCACCTTGCTGCGCGGCACCGTCAAGACCTTGCTGCGCGACCACGACGTCTACATCACCGACTGGCGCAACGCCCGCGACATTGCCCTGGAGCATGGTCGCTTCGGCCTGGATGAATATGTGTCCCATGTCATTGAATTCCTTGGCGTGCTGGGTCCGGGGGCGCACCTGCTGGCGGTCTGCCAGCCCACGGTGGCCGCGCTCACGGCGGCGGCCATCATGGCCGAGGACGGCCATCCGGCGCAGCCGCGCAGCATGACCCTGATGGCTGGCCCGCTCGACACCCGGGTCAATCCCACCGCCGTCAATGCCCTGGCCAAGAGCAAGCCCATCGGCTGGTTCGAGAAGAACATGATCAGCACCGTGCCGGCGCGGCATCGGGGCGCCGGACGACGCGTCTATCCGGGCTTCGTGCAGCTGGGGGCGTTCATGAACATGAACCTGAACCGCCACGTCGACGCCTTCCGCAAGCTCTATCACCATCTGGTCGAGGGCGAAGAGGCGCAGGCCGTGCAGATCAAGGATTTCTACGAGGAATATTTCGCCATGGCGGATCTGCCCGCCGAGTTCTACCTCGAAACCGTGCGTACGGTCTTCCAGGAACACGCGTTGCCGCTGGGCCGGCTGACGTACGGCGAGCAGGTGGTCAACCCGCGCGCCATCAAGCGTACCGCGCTCTTCACCATCGAGGGCGAGAAGGATGACATCTGTGCCGTCGGCCAGACCGTGGCCGCACAGGAAATGTGCAGCAGCATCCGGCCCTACATGCGCATGCACCATGTTCAGACGGCGGTGGGACATTATGGTGTCTTCAACGGCCGTCGCTGGGACAATGAAATCTATCCGCGCCTGCGGGATTTCATTAATATGCATCACAGGTAAGTGTGATGGTGATGCGCCTGTGTGTGCGTATGCAGTCCCGAAAACTAACAGACCGGTTCCCGTCGCCTCCATGAAAGTCAGGAAAGTAATAAGGCGGTAAGAAAAACAAGGTATGCGTGTCGCCTCAGCAGCCAGGCGCCCGCATGTCGCCAACAACCCGAGCCCCGGCTTGTCCATTTGCTTGTCGTAAAGGAATTCCATGTCGATCCACGTGGCCCTGAACCATGTCACTTCTTACAAGTACGACCATGCCATCAACCTGGGACCGCAGGCCATCCGCCTGCGTCCCGCCCCACACAGCCGCACCCGCATCCTGAGCTATTCGCTGCGCGTACTGCCCGAGCCGCATTTCATCAACTGGCAGCAGGACCCGGAATCGAACTACCTGGCGCGCCTGGTCTTCCCGGAAAAAACCACCGAATTCAGGATAGAGGTGGACCTGGTGGCCGAAATGTCGGTCATCAATCCCTTCGATTTCTTCCTCGAACCCTATGCCGAGCAATTCCCCTTCGAGTATGCCAAGGACCTGCAGAACGAACTGATGCCGTACCGGCAGAAGCTGCCACTGTCGCCGCTGTTCAAGAAATTCCTCGACGGCATTTCGCGCGAAAAGGTGGGCAGCGCCAATTTCCTGGTGGCGCTGAACCAGAAGCTGGCCTCGCACATCGGCTACACCATCCGCATGGAACCGGGCGTGCAGACGCCGGAAGAAACCCTGAAACTGCAATCCGGCTCCTGCCGTGACTCCTCCTGGTTGCTGGTGCAGCTGCTGCGCCACCTGGGGCTGGCGGCGCGTTTCGTGTCCGGCTACCTGATCCAGCTGACGGCCGACCAGAAGTCGCTGGACGGCCCTTCCGGCCCGGAGGCCGACTTCACCGACCTGCACGCGTGGTGCGAGGTCTACCTGCCCGGCGCCGGCTGGGTCGGCCTGGATCCGACCTCGGGCCTGTTCGCCGGGGAGGGGCATATCCCGCTGTCCTGCACACCGGAACCGGCCTCGGCCGCGCCCGTCAGTGGCCTGGTCGATCCCTGCGAAGTGGAGTTCGAGCACCTGATGTCGGTCAAGCGCATCTGGGAAGCGCCGCGCGTGACCAAGCCCTATACCGAGGAGCAATGGAGCGCCATCGAAAAACTCGGCCACGCCATCGATGCCGACCTGGCCGTCCATGATGTGCGCCTGACCATGGGCGGCGAGCCGACCTTCGTCTCGCTGGACCATCCCGACGAGCCGGAATGGAATACCGCCGCCATGGGCCCGACCAAGAAGCCGCTGGCGGCCGAGCTCTACCATCGCATGCGCGACAAGTATGCGGCCCAGGGCTTGCCGCACTTCGGCCAGGGCAAGTGGTATCCGGGCGAGCAGTTGCCGCGCTGGGCGCTCAATTGCTACTGGCGTCGCGATGGCGAGCCGATCTGGCTCAATCCGGCCCTGATCGGTGACGAGACCCGGCCCAACGTCACCGACCGCATCGTCACCAGCCACTTCCTGCACCGCGTGGCGCAGCGCCTGCAGGTCGATGGCAAGAACGTGTTCCCCGCCTACGAGGACGTGTTCTACTACATGTGGCGCGAGCGTCGCCTGCCGGGCAATGTCGATCCCTTCGACTCGCGCGTGGACGACAAGCAGGAGCGCGAGCGCCTCATGCGTGTCTTCACGCAGGGCTTGCAGAGTTCGGTCGGACACGTGCTGCCGCTGGCGCGCCGCGATGATGGAAGCGGCTGGCAGAGCGGGGCCTGGTTCCTGCGCAGCGAGCGTTGCTACCTGTATCCGGGCGATTCGCCGCTGGGTTACCGGCTGCCGCTGGATTCGCTGCCATGGGTGAAAGAGGGCGAGCATCCGGCGGTGCATCCGGCTGATCCCTCGCAGGCCTTCCGTCCCCTGCCCAGCGCCGCCGAGATCCGGCGCCAGCTGGGTAGCCCGCAGGAGCCCAAGGTGCGCCTGGCGCCGACCCGCGCCGCCGAGGCGGGCGCCACCGGTACCGGCACCGGCCCCGCATCAACGTCGACCAGTGCCTCGGCCACGCCGCCGGGCGAGTTCGAGTCGGCTAGCTGGATCACCCGCACGGCCCTGTGCGCCGAGGTGCGCAATGGCGTGTTCTACCTGTTCATGCCGCCGCTGTCGCAGCTGGAACACTACCTGGAACTGGTGGCCGCCATCGAGGCGGTGGCCGAGGAGCTCAAGCAACCGGTGCTGCTGGAAGGCTACGAGCCGCCCCACGACCCGCGCCTGCGCAAGTTCAGCGTCACGCCGGACCCGGGCGTGATCGAAGTCAACATCCAGCCGGCCAACAACTGGAGCGAGCTGGTGGAGCAGACCACCCACCTCTACGACGCCGCCCGTGCCTCGCGCCTGACCACCGAGAAGTTCATGCTCGACGGCCACCATTCCGGTACCGGCGGGGGCAATCACATGGTGCTGGGTGGCATCACCACCAGCGATTCGCCCTTCCTGCGCCGGCCCGACTTGTTGCGCAGCCTTATCTCGTACTGGCACAACCATCCTTCGCTGTCCTACCTGTTCTCGGGCATGTTCATCGGCCCCACCTCGCAGGCGCCCCGCATCGACGAGGCGCGCAATGATTCGACGGTGGAGATCGAACTGGCCTTTACCGAGATGGACAAGCAGGTCGCCAAGGGGGAATGCCCACCCTGGCTGGTGGACCGCCTGCTGCGCAACCTCCTCATCGACGTCACCGGCAACACCCACCGGGCCGAGTTCTGCATCGACAAGATGTATTCGCCCGACAGCGCCACCGGTCGCCTGGGCCTTTTGGAATTGCGCGCCTTCGAGATGCCGCCGCATGCCCGCATGAGCCTGACCCAGCAACTGCTGTTGCGCGGTTTGGTGGCGCGCTTCTGGAAGGATCCGTACAAGCCGGCGCGGCTGGTGCGCTGGGGCACGGAGTTGCATGACCGCTTCCTGTTGCCGCATTTCATCGAACAGGACTTTGCCGATGTGATGGCCGACATGAACGAGGCCGGCTATCCGATGCGCGCCGAGTGGTTTGCGCCGCACATGGAATTCCGTTGCCCCAAGATCGGCGACTATGCCGTCAAGGGCATGCAGATCGAGTTGCGCACCGCCCTGGAACCCTGGCATGTGCTGGGCGAGGAAAGCTCCGCCGGTGGCACGGCGCGCTATGTGGATTCCTCGCTGGAGCGCCTGCAGGTCAAGATCGGTGGCATGGCCTCCGACCGCTATGTGCTCACCTGCAATGGCGTGGCGGTGCCGCTGCAGCCTACCGGCACGGTCGGCCAGTTCGTGGCCGGCATCCGCTATCGCGCCTGGCAGCCGCCGTCGGCGCTGCATCCGACCATTCCCGTGGATACCCCGCTGACCTTCGACCTGGTCGATACCTGGAACGGGCGCAGCCTGGGCGGATGCCAGTACCACGTGGTGCATCCGGGCGGACGTAGCTACGAGACCTTCCCCGTCAATGCCTTCGAAGCGGAAAGCCGCCGCCTGGCGCGGTATTTCCGCACCAACCATACGCCGGGAAAATGGCAGGTCACGCCGGCGCGGCCGTCTATCGAGTTTCCTTTTACGTTAGACTTACGCTACTTCTAACTCAGCCGGGCGCGGCTCCATGCCGCCCGCCGCCTCCCGCGCCGATATTGGCGCAGGAGGCGGTGCGGCCCTCTTTCATTTATGTCCCAGCGTTTCCTGGAAAGCTATCAGTCCGGCAGCGATCGTTACGACGAGATGCTGCAGGCCGACGGCCGCCTGCGCCCGCACTGGCGAACGCTGATCGACCAGCTGGAAAACCTCTCGCCGGAGATGTTGCGCCGGCGCGCCAACGAGGTGCGCGATGCCATCGCATCGGACGGCGTGACCTACAACGTCTATGCCGATCCCAAGGGCGCCAACCGGCCCTGGGAGCTGGACCTGCTGCCGCATCTGGTATCGGGCGAGGAGTGGGATTTCCTGGAGCGCGCCGTGGCCCAGCGTGCGCGCCTGATGAACGGCTTGCTGGCCGACATCTACGGCCCGCAGACGCTCATTGCCGAAGGCCTGCTGCCGCCGGCGCTGGTGTTCGGCCAGCATGGCTACCTGATGCCCTGCCACGGCTGGCAGCCCCCGGGTGGCGTGCACCTGCATGCCTATGCGATCGACCTGGCGCGCTCGTCCGATGGCACCTGGTGGGTGGTATCGGACCGCACGCAGGGGCCGTCCGGGACCGGCTATGCACTGCAGAACCGCCAGATCATGGCGCGCGCCATGCCCGAAGCACTGCGCGACATGCACGTGGAGTCACCGCATCGCTACTTCCACACGCTGCGTGCCATGCTCACGCGCCTGGCACCGGCCCAGGGCGAGGTGCCGCTGATCGTGCTGCTGACCCCGGGGCCGTATAACGAAACCTATTCCGAACACGCCTTCCTGGCGCATACGCTGGGCTTCCCGCTGGTGGAGGGGGTCGACCTGACCGTGCGTAGCGAGCAGGTCTTCCTGAAGACGCTCAATGGCTTGCGCCGCGTGCACGCCATCTTGCGCCGCATGGATGACGACTATTGCGATCCGCTGGAGTTGCGCGCCGATTCCGCGCTGGGCGTGCCGGGCCTGACGCAGGCTGCGCGCCTGGGTAATGTGCTCATCGCCAATTCGCTGGGCAGTGGCGTGCTCGAATCGACGGCGCTGCATGGCTTCCTGCCGGCCATCAATGAACGGCTCTACGGCGAATCGCTGCTGCTGCCCTCGGTGGCCTCGTGGTGGTGCGGCGAGAAGCCGGCGCTGGATTACACCCTGGAGCATTTCGATGACCTGGTGATCGTGCCGGCCTTTTCTTCGATGCGCATGCAGCCGGTGTTCGGCCATACCGTCACGGGGGCCGCGCGCCGTCGCCTCATCGAGAGCCTGCAACTGCAGCCGCACGCCTATGCGGCCCAGGAGTGGGTACGCCTGTCGCAGGCGCCGGTGATGTCGCGCAGCGGCGAGTATCGCCTGATGAACCGGACCATCAGCCTGCGCGTATTCGCGGTGGCCGATGGCGAGGGCGGCTACCAGGTCATGCCGGGTGGGCTGACCCGCGTGGCACCGCGCCAGCGCCGCGACGTGGTGTCCATGCAGCAGGGCGGCACCAGCAAGGATGTGTGGGTGCTGCGCGCCGAGGATGTCCCGGCCGTCGGTGCCGAGGATGCGCATGATGGTGCAGAAAACCTCACCCAGATCAGGGAGACCGTGGATGTCTCCTCGCACTCCGGCGAGAACCTGTTCTGGATGGGGCGCTATTCGGAGCGTGTCAAGAATCTCGCGCGATTGTTGCGCACCACGCTGCAATACACGATGGATGGCCAGAGCGAGAGCCGGGGCATGCTCGGCAGCGTCTCCTGGATCTGCGCCCAGCTGGGTGTGCAGATGCCCAAGTCCGATCCGCGTCCGACCATCACCGGGCTGCAGCAGAGCCTGCAGGCTGCGGTGGTCGATCCTTCCGCGCCGGTGAGCGTGGCTACGCAGCTGCGCCAGCTGGCCAATGCCGCCTATCAGGTGCGCGAGCACCTCTCGCTGGACAACTGGCATGCCCTGACCAAGATGCCGGCCATGGTGCAGGAGCGCATCAATACGCCGGCGGCGGCCCAGCATGTGCTGGGCAATGTGATCGATGCCTGTTCGGGGCTGGCCGGTCATGCACTCGATGACATGACGCGCGACGCCGGCTGGCAGTTCCTGATGGTGGGGCGCCATATCGAGCGCATGGCCAACATGGCGCTGCTGCTGGACAACTTCCTGCGGCTGCCGCCGCAACGCCAGACCGCGGCGCTGTCCTGGCTGCTGGAGGCGGCCAGCAGCATCGTCACCTATCGCGTGCGCTATCGCCGCACGCCGGAGTGGTTGCCGGTGCTGCACCTGCTGGTGTTCGATGCCAGCAATCCCCATGGCATGGCCTACCAGTTCCACATGCTGCGCCAATACCTGGCCGACATCGCCCAGCAGCTGGGCCTGTTGAGCATGAGCATCCCGGCGCACCTGACCAGCCAGCTGGAGGCGATGAACCTGGCCGATTTCGCGCACGGTCATCCCCATGCAGAAGCGGCGACCGCACGCCTGCTGCAATTGATGCGCGACGCGGTCAGCGGCGGCTACATGCTTTCCGACGACCTGTCGCGCCACTACTTCACGCCGCTGACCGCTCCGGTCAGCCAGGGGGTCTGAGATGAGTGTTGCCGGCAATCCCGTCCGGACCGTTCCGCGTGAGCAGGCCCAGCGCGTGGTCTATCGCATCCACCACCAGACCCGTTACCAGTATTCGCTGCCGGTGCGGCTGTCGCACCAGGTCCTGCACCTGACGCCACGCGAGCTGCCCTGGCAGCACTGCCTGTCGCACAGCGTCGAGATCGGTCCGGCACCGCAGCTGGTGCGCAGCTACGAAGACAATTTCGGCAATGTCATCAAGGCCTTTTCGCTCGATACCGACCATACCAGCCTGGATGTGCAGGCCGATTCCTGGGTGGCACTGACGCCACGCGGGCAGCCTCAGGCGGAGCTGGCCTGGGACGAGGCCACCGTGCTGATGGCCTATCACGGTGGTCAGCCGATGCCGGCGGGCATGCGGGAGGCCTCCAATTTCTTGTTCGAATCCTCGCACGTGCGCATCAAGCGCGAATTCATCGGCTATGCGGCCGAATGCTTTGCGCGGGGCATGTCGGTGGTGGAGGGCG
This sequence comes from Herbaspirillum sp., assembly GCA_019233085.1. Classification (GTDB taxonomy): domain Bacteria; phylum Pseudomonadota; class Gammaproteobacteria; order Burkholderiales; family Burkholderiaceae_D; genus Herbaspirillum. Next base: position 10,484 of record JAFAMT010000142.1, on the reverse strand, counting down.
TGCGTGCGCTGATGTTGCGCATCCATGAAGAATTTGTCTTCGATCCGGCGGCGACCACGGTGTCCACCCCGGTCACCGAGGTCTTCGCCAACCGGCGCGGCGTGTGCCAGGATTTTGCCCACCTGATGCTGTCCTGCCTGCGCTCCATCGGACTGGCGGCGCGCTATGTCAGCGGCTACCTGTTGACCGAGCCGCCGCCGGGCCAGCCGCGCCTGATCGGCGCAGACGCCTCGCATGCCTGGGTATCGGTGTATTGCCCGGGCGTGGACGGTGCAGAGGGCGTGTGGATCGATGCCGATCCGACCAATGGCGTCTTCCCCGATACCAGCCACATCACGCTGGGATGGGGGCGTGACTTCCTCGATATCTCGCCCTTGCGCGGTGTGCTCATCGGTGGTGGTCAACAGAGCATGCAGGTGGCCGTGACGGTCTTGCCCGGCGAGGAAGCGCAGGGCTTGCAGCTGTCCATCTGAGAACACCAGGTACGCCAGGTACACCAAGTACACCAAGTACACCTAGTACACCTAGTACACCTAGTACACCTAGTACACCAAGCACAACACTGACCGTTCGGACTGAGTAGACCCGCAGGGTCGTATCGAAGACGTGCCGGTTTGCGCGCCTTCGATACGCCGCGTTGCGACTACCCGGTCCGAACGGGAGTCATGTGCTCTCCGTGTCTGGCTAGGGCGTACGGATGTGATCGACCAGCGCCAGGGTGGCTTCGTCGGGCGGCGGCGTGAGCAGGCTGACGATCACCATGGCCGCCATGCCGACCGGCACGCCGAATATCCCCGCCGAGATCGATGCAATGTGGAACCACTGCCCGGCCGCGCTGCCGCCGAAGGTCGGATTGGTATGCAGCATGTAGTACACGCACATGAGGAAGCCGCACAGGATGCCCGCCACCGCGCCGGGCTGGTTGGCGCGTTTCCAGAACACCCCCAGCACCAGAACCGGGAAGAGCGTCGAGGCCGCCAGCGAGAAGGCAGCGCCGACCATGGAGAGGATGTCGCCCGGCTTGAGCGAGGCCGCATAGGCCGCCAGCAGCGCCACCACCAGCAGCAGCAGCTTGGAGATGGTCACGCGTTTCTGGCTGGAGGCACTGGGATCGACCACCTTGTAGTAGATATCGTGCGAGAGCGCATTGGAGATGGTCAGCAGCAGGCCATCTGCTGTGGACAGTGCGGCCGCCAGCCCGCCTGCGGCGACCAGGCCCGAGACGAAGTAGGGCAGGCCGGCGATCTCCGGCATGGCCAGCACGATGATGTCGCCATCCAGCGATATCTCGCCCAGTTGCACCAGGCCGTCGTGATTGAGGTCGGTGATGGAGACCAGCGGATTGATCTTGTCCATGTTGGCCCAGTAGTACACCCAGTCCGGCAGGTGGCTGTAGCTGCTGCCCACCAGCGAAGTGTAGATGTCGTATTTCACCAGCACCGCCAGGGCCGGCACGGTGAGGTAGATCAGCATGATGAAGAACAGCGTCCAGAACACCGATACGCGTGCGCCGGCCACGGTGGGCGTGGTGTAGTAGCGCATGAGGATGTGGGGCAGGGCGGCCGTGCCCAGCATCAGGCAGAACACCAGGGCCAGGAAGTTGTTGCGCTTGATCTCCGAACTTTCACGGTCACGCCCGGGGAAGGGTTCGGTCTGTGATACCGGCGGCTGGGCACGCGCCAGGTTGGCGGCGCGGGCTTCGCTCCATTTGCGCTCGGCTTCGTCGGGCGACTTCGGATAGGACGACAGGATACGGCTGGCCGCCTTGATCTCGGCCAGTGATGCATGGGTATTGCGCCTGACCTCTTCGGTATGGTTCTGTGCCTCGATGCGACCGTCCACCCAGGATTGCGGAAGCGCCTTCAGGCGCTGCTCGTAGTCGTCGGCGCGGGCCTGGAAGATCTTGCGGATTTCCTTTTCCTTGGGGTCGTCTTCCAGGCGATGCTCGATGGCGCTGAGCTTGGGCAATACCGCACCGTAGGCCACCGGCGGCACTGGTACCGTGGTGTGCTTGGCCGAGAGCCAGATCACCGGGATCAGGTAGGCGAACAGGATGATGATGTATTGCGCCACCTGGGTCCAGGTGATGGCGCGCATGCCGCCCAGGAAGGAGCACACCAGGATGCTGGCCAGGCCGAGGAAGATGCCGATGGAAAAATCGATGCCGGTGAAGCGCGAGGTGATCAGGCCCACGCCATAGATCTGCGCCACCACGTAGGTAAAGGAGATGAGGATGGTGGCTGTCACCGCCAGGATGCGGATGAGGTTGGCGCCATGGCCGCCCGGTCGGCCCGGATAGCGCGCGGCCAGGAAATCAGGGATGGTGTACTGGCCGAACTTGCGCAGGTAGGGCGCGATCAGCAGCGCCACCAGGCAGTAGCCGCCGGTCCAGCCGAGGATATAGGCCAGGCCGTCGAAGCCTTGCAGGTAGAGGCCGCCGGCCAGGCTGATGAAGGTGGCGGCCGAGATCCAGTCGGCGGCGGTGGCCATGCCATTGAACAGTGGCGGCACGCGCCGGCCGGCGACGTAGTACTCGGGCACGTCGGAGGTGCGGCAGACCACGCCGATGGCGGCGTACAGGCCGATGGTGACGAACAGGAACAGGTAGCCGATCCAGGATCGCGGCATGCCTTCGCGTTCCAGTATCGCCAGCACGCACAGGAAGGCGATGAAGCCCAGCGTATAGAGGCCGTAGTAGCGGCACAGGCGGCGGAAGAAATCCTGGTTGCTTTGCATGTCCTTACTCGCCCTGTTCCCGACGCACCAGCTGTTCGATGCGTCGCATGCGACGCATGTAGATGACCACGATGGCCAGGTAGATCAGCAGCATGCCCTGGGCCGCCATGTAGAACGGGATGGGCCAGCCGAACAGGTGTATGTGGTCCAGTTCGCGGGCGAAGAAGATGAAGAAGAACGTGGAGCAGAACCACAGCGCCAGCAGCCAGGCGGTCATGCGGCGGATGCGGTGCCATTGGTTGCCGGCATCGAGGGGAAGCGGGGCGTGGTCCATGTCAGGTGATGTCGTCGAAGAAGGGGGTGCGCGGCATCATGCGAAAGCTCACGCGGAACAGGCTACCCGGATACTTGGGATCGGTGCAGCGCGGATTGTCGAGGACGTCCACGGTGGCGTCGTGCTGTTGCGCGATCTCGCGCACGATGGCCAGGCCCAGGCCGCTGCCGGTGCTGGGCGTGCCGAGGATGCGGTAGAAGCGTTCGAACACATTGGTGCGCTCGCCGGCCGGAATGCCGGGACCGTTGTCTTCCACCTCCAGGATGGCCAGGCCGCCGCCCTCGTCGGTGCGTGCGCGCACGGTGACCCGGCCTTGGCCGTTGTGGGGGGTGTAGTGCAGGGCATTGTCCAGCAGGTTGGACAGCAGTTCGCGTAGCATGACGGGGTTGCCGTTGATGAGGATGGGGTGACCCGGCTGCTCGAAGCCCAGGTCGATACGCTGCGTGAAAGACGTCGGCACCCACTCCTGCACCACGCCGCGCGCCAGTTCGCTCAGTTCCACCGGCACCATGCCGCCGGCCTGTGACTGCTGGTTCTCGGCGCGGGCCAGCGAGAGCAGCTGGTTGACCAGGCGGGTGGCGGTCTCGGAACTCTTGGCCAGTTGTTCCAGCGAGCGTCGGACATCGACCTGGTCGTCCTGGCGCAGCGCCAGTTCGGATTGCATGCGCATGCCCGCCAGCGGGGTCTTCATCTGGTGTGCGGCATCGGCGATGAAACGCTTCTGGATGGCGATGGTCTGCGACAGCCGCTCCAGCATGTCGTTGAGGGAGCGTACCAGGGGCGAGATTTCCTCGGGGACCTGGCCGGAGTCGATCGGGGAAAGATCGTCGGGGCGGCGCGCGCGGATGCGTTGCTGCAACTCCGATAGCGGCGAGAGGCCACGCGAGAGCGCGAACCAGACCAGGGCCAGCGCCACCGGCAGGATGACGAACTGCGGCAGGATCACACCCTTGATGATCTCGTTGGCGAGCTGGGCACGTTTTTCGAGGGTTTCGCCGACCTGCACCGTGGCCACTCGCGGCTCGCCCGAGGCAGCGCGCTGGGCGGCGCTGCGGCGCAGGTCCACCTGCAGGGTGGCGATGCGCACGTCGCTGCCGTGCAGGATGTCATTGCGGAACTGCACCGTGCCGATGGTGCTGCGGTCCTCATCGGCGGGGGGCTGCGACATGTCGTAGTCGCCCTCGATGAATTCGCCGGCCGGGCCGGTGATCTTGTAGTAGATGTTGTCGATGTCGTCGGCGCGCAGCAGGTCGCGCGCCGAGACCGGCAATCGCGCCACGACCTTGCCGTTGATTTCGCTGACCTGCTGGGCCAGCACGGTCACGCTGTCTTCCAGGGCACGGTCGAAGGGCTGGCTGGCGATCGATTGTGCAATCAGGTAGGTGATGGCGATGCTCATCGGCCACAGCAGCAGCAGGGGCGCCAGCATCCAGTCCAGGATCTCGCCGAAGAGCGAACGCTGGATGCGTTCGACCGGTTGCGTGGCGAAGGCCGAGCGGCGTTTCTTGCGTGGCGCAGGAGGGGGCGGGGCTGGTGTGTCGCCCTGCATGTCAGGCGACCCAGGCGACCCAGGCGAGAGCTGGCCGGGATCACTGTTACTCATGAGGATCCCGCACCGCTTGCTGCCATGAAGGGAACAACCCCGCCTCAGGCGGCGTTGTTGCTGGCGACCATGGCCGCGTTGCCGCTGTCGGGGAGTTTTTCCAGGCAATATCCCAGCCCGCGCACGGTAGCGATGCGCACGCCGCCGACCTCGATTTTCTTGCGCAGGCGATGGACATAGACCTCGATGGCATTGTTGCTGACTTCCTCTCCCCATTCGCACAGGTGGTCCACCAGTTGCTCCTTGGAGACCAGGCGTCCGGTGCGTTGCAATAGTACTTCGAGCAGGCCCAGCTCCCGCGCCGACAATTCCAGCATCTGTTCACCGATGTAGGCGATGCGCCCGACCTGGTCATAGGATAGCGGGCCATGCCTGATCACGGTAGGTCCGCCACCGGCGCCGCGCCGGGTCAGGGCGCGCACGCGTGCTTCCAGTTCGGACAGGGCAAAGGGCTTGGCCATGTAGTCGTCGGCCCCCAGGTCCAGTCCTTGCACGCGCTGCTCGACCGAGTCGGCCGCGGTGAGGATCAGCACCGGCAGGCGCGAATTGCGTGCGCGCAGGCGTCGCAGGACCTCCAGGCCCGACATCTTGGGCAGGCCCAGGTCCAGGATCAGCAGGTCGAAGTCCTGGGTGGACAGGGCCGAATCGGCTTCCACGCCATTCTTGACGCAATCGGCAGCGTAGCCGGAATGGCGCAGGGACCGGGTCAGGCCGTCGGCCAGCACGCTGTCGTCTTCAGCAAGGAGGATGCGCATAGGGTAGCGGCAGGGAGCAAAATCGCCTGCTTGTCTCGTAATGTGGAATTATTTTGATGCTTTTCTTCATATTCCACTAATTCAAATGTCAAAGCAAATCAGGAATATCCCGATGGCAGCTCGCACCGGACACCTCGGCCTGCCCATGAGGCCAAATGTAACAATTCAGTATTGGCCATTGAACTATGACGCTTAGGCCTTATAGTATGGAACGTCAGCAATATTTACTTGCTGCCAGCGCAATTTTTGTTGTTATAATTTCTGCCAGTCATTACTGGAATATCTGATGAAACGTCTGTGGGTCCTGTTGCTGATCTGTCTGTTACCGGTGCAAGTATTTGCAGCGGTGCTGACGTACGCCAGCTCCATGGCCGCAACCGACTTCTCGGCACCCCACGCCGCGGTAGCCGTTCATCACCTGGCATCGAAGACCGTGTCCCTGTCCGACGCCGCAGCGGCTGACGACCACGCCCAGTCCGTCGTGGCTGACGCCGCTTCCTCCGGCGACGATGGTGCAGGTTACGCCGACAGCGGTGAAGATTTCTCCACGCACGCCGGTATCGGTGACGAGCCCTTGCTGGCCCGGTCGCTGCCTGTCGTGCCGCAAACGTCCCGCCTGGCGCCTGCCCTGAGCAGTGATGCCGCCATGCAACCTCCCTTCCTGCCCCGCGCAGGTCGTCCTCCCCGGGCCTGATCCCGTCGCCTTGCGCGACATGTCTTGCTGCGCCCGCTGACCGCCCCTGTTAGAACCGAGGCCTTGCGTCGTGCGACAGCAGGCACATGCACGCGCGTGGCCAGTCTGCGCTGCCTGATCCTGTTGTCGATCCTGCAGCAACCAACAAAGCAATCCAGTATTCCGGCCGATGTGACCGCATCACATCAGATTCCCTCTAGGAGATAGCATGAAAAAAGCATTTGTCGCGCTGATAGTGGCGGTCATGACGCTGTCTGTTGGCATGTCGACCGTCGAAGCCAAGCGTCTTGGCGGTGGCGGCTCGATCGGCAAACAGTCCTCCAGCGCCAGCCGCCAGGCGCAAAGCCCGGCCCCGATGCAGCAGAACAACGCTGCCGCTGCCAAGCCGGCCGCACCTGCGGCCGCACCCGCCGCTGCCGCGGCCAAGCCCAGCATGTGGAAGGGCCTGCTCGGTGGTGCGCTGCTGGGCCTGGGTCTCGGCGCGCTGCTGTCGCACTTCGGCCTGGGCGGTGCCCTGGCCAGCATGATCAGCACCATCCTGATGGTGGCCCTGATCGGCCTGGCAGTGATGTTCGTCATCCGCATGTTCCGCCGCAAGTCGGAAGGCTCGCAAGCACGTCCGGCCTGGGCCGGCGCAGCGCAGCAGCAGGCTGACCAAGGCGCACATGGCGCACATGGCGCACATGGCACGGCGACCCCGCAGATCGGTTCCATGCTCAAGTCGGAGCAGCCGGCACCGGTGGCACAAGGCGGTTTCGGTGGTGGTTTCGGCAATGCCGAGGCAGCCCCTGCCTATGGCATCCCGGCCGGTTTCGATACCGTGGGCTTCGTGCGCAATGCCAAGACCTATTTCATCCGCCTGCAAGCGGCATGGGACAAGGCTGACATCAACGACATCCGTGAATTCACCACCCCGGAAATGTTTGCCGAGTTGCGCCTGCAGATCCAGGAGCGCGGTACCACCGTCAACCAGACCGACGTGGTTTCGCTGGACGCGGAAGTACTGGGTGTGGAAACCGTGGGCAACGATCACGTGGCCAGCGTGAAATTCTTCGGCTTCATCAAGGAAGACCCGAACGCCTCGCCGGCCCAGTTTGCCGAGATATGGAACCTGTCCAAGCCGGTCGCCGGCCAGGGCGGTTGGGTCCTGGCAGGTATCCAGCAACTGGATCCGGTCACGGCATAAAGCATTGCGCAGTGTGATGGCTTAGTAACAGTTTGGCGCGGAAGGCGGCGGTTAGTGGATGAGCGTCGCCAGTCCGTTTTACCGCCGGCCTTGGCCGGCGGTTTTTTTATCTGCATTCCTCGCCTGCTCTGCAGCAAAAAAAAGCACCGCATCAGCGGCGCTTCGATTCTCCTTCCCCAGCCTCGTCGCCCCGGCGCTCATGCCGATCGCGATCCCGTAAGCGGCCATCCGTCAGCGGAAACAGCAAGGCCACCACCACCAGCAGGAACAAGAGCACCAGCGTGACCTGGTCCAGTCCGTCCATGATCAGCCTGCCTGTTGTGGCGTCCAGATCGCCACGTCCGCGGTATTGACCTTCTTTGGCAGCAGACCGGCGGCGAGGAAGGTATCGGCGATACGTTGCTGCTCGGCCAGCAAATCGGGTTTCACGGCGCGCACCTCGTAGCTGCGGCGGCCGTTGGCCAGCTCGATGGTATCGGCGTCCAGGCCCCACAGCGGCGCCAGGAAGGCCGCTGCCTCCTTGGGCTGCTGCTTGACCCAGGTACCGGTCTTCCTGAGTTCGTCAAAGACCACGCGCAAGACCTCGGGGCGGGCCTGGGCGAAGCCGGCCGAAGCCAGGTAATAGCGCTGGTAGTCGGCCACGCCACGCCCATCGGCCAGGATACGCACCTGCGACTGTCGCTGCACACCCGCCAGGAAAGGGTCCCAGGTGACCCAGGCATCGACGCTGCCACGCTCGAAGGCCGCGCGTCCGTCGGCCGGGGAGAGGTAGGCGGCATCGACGTCGGAAAACTTCAGCCCGACCTTTTCCAGCGTGGCGATCAGCAGGTAATGCACGCCGGCTGCCTTGGTGACGGCGACCTTCCTGCCCTTGAGGTCGGTGACCTTGCGCAGTGGCGAATCGCTGCGCACCACGATGGCCTGCGCCGATGGCGAGGGCGACTCCTGGGCAACATAGGCCAGTTGTGCGCCGGCGGCCTGGGCAAACACCGGCACGGTATCGGCCACATCGGCGCTCAGATCGACCCCGCCCACGTTGAGTGCTTCCAGCAGCGGCAGGCCGCTGGTGAATTCGTGCCAGCTGATCTTCGCGCCGGTCGGCGCCAGCAGCTTCTCCAGCGTGCCATTGGCCTTGAGGATGGTCAGCAGGGTCGACGACTTCTGGTAGCCGATGCGGATGTTCTTGTTGCTGGCCTGCGCCAGCACGTGGGCTGGTGCCAGGGCGGCCAGTCCCAGCCCGGTACCGGCTTGCAGCAGGCGACGGCGGCCAGGATCGAAAGAGTTGGTGGTCATGGGAGGCAGGGCAATGGTCGTCAGGATTTCTTCTGGCTGGACTGCTGGCGCGCGTCGCGCCAGCCCAGGCTCTTGTGCTCGATGGCGCGCAGCAAGCCATCACTGACCTTGCCCAGCACGGCCAGGATCAGGATGGCCGCCAGCACCAGGTCGGGGCGGCTGCTCTCGCGTCCATCCGAGAGCAGGTAACCCACGCCGCGCGTGGCGGCGATCAGTTCGGCCGCCACCAGGAACATCCAGGCCAGGCTCAGGCCGCCACGCAAGCCCGCGAACAGGTAGGGCAGGGCTGCAGGCAACAGGATGTGGCGGATCAGCTCGCCCTGGCCCAGCCCGGAACTGGTGCCTACCTCGATGAGCTTGTGGTCGATGTCGCGGATGCCGGCCACCAGGTTCAGGTAGACCGGGAAGAAGGCGCCGATGGCGATGAGGGCGACCTTGGGCGTCTCGTCGATGCCCAGCCAAAGCAACAGCAGCGGAATCCAGGCCAGGCTGGGGATGGCGCGCAGGGCCTGGAAGCTCGGCTCCAGCCAGGCTTCGGCGCGTCGGCTGATGCCTACCAGTAGACCTAGCCCGATGGCCAGCAGGCTGCCGATGGCGAATCCTGCTGCCACGCGCGCCAGGCTGGCGGCGATGTGCGGCAGCAATTCACCCCGCACGGCCAGCGACCACAGGGTTTGCGCCAGTTCGCTGGGCGGTGGCAGCAGCCGCGCTGGGATCCAGTCCAGGCGCGCGCCCAGCTCGGCCAGCAACAGCAAGGCCAACGGCAGGATCGCGCCGGTGAAGCGTCGCGGCCGGTAGCCGTCGTCAGCGGGCCAGCCCTTGCGCCGCGGGCGGGCCACTGCTACTGCTGGCTGCGCCGTCACCGGTGCTGCCGCAGCGGGCGCTGTCATGTTGATCGCGGCCTGGTCGCTCATCGCCTCAGGCCTTCACCACGCCCTGGGCATAGGAGGGGTCGATGAGCGCGTTGATGGTCCGTGGCAGGTCGGTGCCACTCTTGACGAGGTCTTCTTCGATCAGGATGGGCGCGGCGGCGCGCAGGGCGTCGATGTGTTCGCGGCCGATCTGCGGATGCGAGAAATCATTGCGCTTCAATTGCAGTCGCGCCACCGGCGCCGACAGCTTGGCTTCTTCGGAGAGCAGCGCCACGGTCTCGTCGGGATTGGCGATGATCCAGGCGCGGGCTCGTTCGTAGGCGGCGATCACACGCTTGACCTGGTCCGAATGGCGGGCCGCGAAACTGTCGCTGACGTTGAGGAAACCGTAGGTATTGAAATCGACGTTGCGATAGATCAGGCGCGAACCGGCCTCCAGCTCGCTGGCTGCCAGATGCGGGTCCAGGCCGGCCCAGGCGGCCACGCGGCCCTGTTCCAGCGCAGCGCGGCCATCGGCATGCTGCAGGTGGACGATCTCCACGTCGCTCTTCCTGAGCCCGTTCTCGTGCAGTGCACGCAGCAGGAACAGGTAGGGATCGGTGCCCTTGGTGGCGGCAATCTTCTGACCTTTCAGCTCGGTGATGGACTTTACCGGTGAGCCCTTGGCCACAGCCAACGCGGTCCATTCGGGGCGCGAATAGATGTAGACCGCCTTGACCGGGTTGCCATTGGCACGTGCCAGCAAGGCCGCCAGGCCGGCTGTGCTGCCGAAGTCGATGCTGTCGCTGTTGAGATATTCGAGAGCGCGATTGCTACCCTGGCTCAAGACCCACTTGACCTCGGTACCTTGTGCCTTGAGATCCTCCTCCAGCCAGCCGAACTTGCGCAGCACCAGGCTGGGCGGCGAATAGGTAGCGTAGTCGAGGCGAATGATCTTGGGGGGCTGGGCTGCACGTGCTGCCAGCGGAGCCGCGCCCAGTATGGCCGTGCCGAGTGCGGCCGGCGCCAGGCCGAGGAAGTGTCTGCGTCGCATGGGGTCCGTTCTTGTCGTGTTGGGTGACCCGGGCAAGC
>JAFAMT010000104.1 GCA_019233085.1 Herbaspirillum sp. | reverse complement strand
TCCTGCGCCATGGAAACCGGCGTCCCCTGATCCAGTTCCCCCGCGATCACCAGCGCAGGCACCTTGATCTCAGGCAATCGTGCAGCGGTATCAACGGTACCGACTGCATGGCAGCACCCCACATAGCCGACTGAATCGGTAGTGAGCAGTCGCTGCCGATAGCGCGCCACGGTAGCTGCCTGCGCAGAGCGGAAGCCCTCATGGAAATAGCGCCCCATCACGGCATCGGCGATAGCGCCGATACCCTCGGCGCGCACAGTAGCGATACGCTGCTGCCAGGCCTCGCGCGCAGCCTGGGGATAGGCCGAGGTGGTATTGGCCAGCACCAGCGCGCGCACCAGTCCTGGATGACGCAAGGCCAGTTCCTGCCCCACCATGCCACCCATGGACAAGCCCACCCACACCACCGGCCCGGTATCGAGCTCACGCAACAGACGCGCCGCATCATCAGCCAGGTCGGCCATGCTGTAGAGACCGTCGGTCTTCTCGGAACTGCCATGGCCGCGATGGTCGTAGACAATCACACGGCAATCGGCCGCCAGCAGGTTGGCCAGGCTGTCCCACATCATCAGGTCGGTCCCCAGCGCATGCGAGAGCACCACGGTATGCCGTGGCGCCTTGCCGTTGCGTGGTTCACGCAGGCTGTAGTGCAGCGCCGGGGAGGAAACCGTGCGGCCCTCCCGGCCCACGCCCGGATGCACGCTGCCAGCCGGGTCTTGCGGGAGGACCGCATAGCCGATCTGCTCACCCACTTCGCGCAGGATCTTCTGGGCATGCGTGAAGGCGGTGTTGCCCGCCGGTACGCCCGCATAGACGGCAGCCTGGATCATGACTTCCTTCATCTCGTCAGGGGTGAGACGGCTAGCGGGGTCGCCGGTGAGTCCGGCACGCACGTGCAGCTCGAATTCTTCCCAACGTCCCAGTGCGATGGTGATGGCCAGCACGATGATGCGGCGGGTCTTGTGGTCCAGCCCTGGCCGGCCCCAGATCTCGTTCCAGGCAAAACGCGTGATGAGGTTCTGGAAGTCGGCATTGAAGTTGGTGGCATTGGCCACCGACCGGTCCACCCACTGGTCTCCCAGCACACTGCGGCGATTGCGCATGCCGCGCTCGAAATCATGGTCCAGCGGATCGTAGCTCATGGTGGTCTCTCTCTGTGTCTTATGGTTTGTGGATGTTTGTTGATGTCGGCGGGTAGCTTCAATCAGCCAGTGCCGCGCGCAGTTTTTCCAGCTGCGGTTCGGCCAGGCGTCGTGCCGGGCAGGTGGCGGCGACGGGGTCGAAGAGGGCGCGCAGGATGCCAATGTCGAGCTGCTGCGCCAGTTGCGTATCGGCCTGCACGGCGGCGACCAATACATCGGCCAGTTGCGCGCCATCGCTCACGGTCTGGCGTGCCAGTTGTTCCAGCAGGGTATGCGCACGCGGGCGGCCGATCACGCGCGCCAGGGCGATGGAGGCCGATTCGGCAAACACCAAACCTTGCAGGGTGTGGATGTTGCGCAGCATGCGCGTCGTGTCTATCCCCAGGCCGGCAAAGGCGTCGTTGAGCGCGCGCAGCGCACCATGCACGCCCAGGAACAGGGCCGGCCATTCGGCCAGTTCGGCTTGCCAGTTGCCCAGCCCGCGTTCGTGCTGCTGCGCCATGCTCGCCAGCAGGCCGGCAGCCTGTTGCGGGGCGCGCTGGGCGGCGGCCAGGGCGATCATCGAGGACACCGGGTTGCGCTTGTGTGGCATCGCCGAGGAACCGCCGCGGCCGTTGCCCGAGGGTTCGGCCAGCTCGGCGATCTCGCCCTGGGCCATCAGTGACAGGTCTGTTGCGATCTTGCCCAGGCTGCCGGCCAGCACGGCCATCTCGCTGCCCAGCCGTATCCATTCGTCGCGTTGGGTATGCCAGGCGGCATCGGCCTGCTTCAGACCCAGCGCTTCGGCCATGCGGGCAGCGACGGCAGGGCCCTTGTCGTCCAGGACGGCCAGTGTGCCGACCGCCCCGCCCAGTTGCAGTTGCAATGCGCGTTCGGCCAGTGTGCGCAACTGCGCGCGCGAGCGTACCAGCGGCGCGGCCCAACCGCAGAACTTGAAGCCCAGGCTGGTGACCTGCGCCGGTTGCATCAGGGTGCGTGCCAGTACCGGGGTGTCCAGGTGCTCCCCGGCTAGCGCGAGCAACCGTTGTGCCAGGGTCAGCAGCTCGGCATCGATCAGCTTGAGCGCCTCGCGGGTGAGCAGCACCAGCGCGGTGTCCAGCACGTCCTGGCTGGTGCTGCCCCAGTGCACGTGGGTGGCGGCTTCTTCGCTGTAGAGGGCGACGGTGCGTTGCAATTCCTTGACCAGGGGGATGGCCAGCGCACCGGCGCGGCGGCCGGCCACGATCAGGGCCGGGATGTCGTAGAGCGGTGCCCGGCACACGCTGGCGATGGCCCGCGCGGCGGTCTCGGGGATCACGCCCTCGGCGGCTTCGGCTTCGGCCAGGGCCTGTTCGAAGCGCAGCATGGCTTGTACTACGGCCTGGTCATCGAAGATGGCAATCATCTCGGATGTGGTGAGGAAGCTGTCGAATATCGAAACGCTCATGAAATCTCCAGGTGGTGCCGGCTCGCTGCGGGAGTAACGCAAACGGGATCCGGCAGGCCTGGGCCTGCGGATCCCCTGTTGCGTTGGCTGCACGCTTGCTGCGCGGTCGTCAGGTGTAGTCGAAGAATACCGTCTCTTGCTCGCCTTGCATGCGGATGTTCCACAGGTAGCTGCCGTCGGCCTGCTTGCGTGCGATCAGGGTGTCGCGGCGCTGCGGCGGCACTTGTTCCAGCAGTGCCGATTGCGCCAGGGCGGGATCGTCTTCCAGGAATACCGCAGTGAACTGGTGTTTGACCAGGCCGCGCGCAAACACGGTCACGTAGGCGACCGGCTTGCCGGCAGGGGCCTGCGGCTGCGAGATCGAGAAGGCGAAGCCGCCTGCTTCATTGGTCGGCACGCGGCGATAGCCGGGGATGGCGTGGGCGCTTTCGACTGCGGCGCTGCCGGGCAGCCAGGCTTCGGCCCAGGCGTCGTTGATGGCTTGGCCGTCGCCGTCGAAGATGGCGCCCTGTACGCGCACCTGCGGCGCGGCGCTGCTGACTTCGGCGGTCAGCTGGACGGCCCAGTCCCAGGCTTCGTGCGGGAAGGGGCCGATGGTTTGCGAGGTGGTGATGTTGCTCATGTTCTCTCCTGCTCAGTCAATGCGTCAGATACCCATGGGCGTGGCGTTGCGGCCGCGCAGGACGATGTCGAATACGTAGCCGAGCATCTTGTCGTCCACCGTTTCATCCAGCGAGAAGCGCGAGATCAGGCGCTGGCGGGCAGCCTTGTCGGGAATGCTCTGGAAGATCGGGTCGTAGTCGAACAGCGGGTCGTTGGGGAAGTACATCTGCGTCACCAGGCGCTGCGCATAGACGTTGCCGAACAGCGAGAAGTGGATGTGCGCCGGACGCCAGGCCTTGTGGTGGTTGCCCCAGGGATAGGGACCGGGCTTGATGCTGACGAAGCGGTAGCGGCCATCGTCATCGGTGAGCATCTTGCCGAAGCCGGTGAAGTTGGGGTCCAGCGGTGCATCGTGCTGGTCCTTCTTGTGGAAGTAACGGCCGGCGGCATTGCATTGCCAGACTTCCAGCAGCGAATTGCGCACCGGCTTGCCGTCCTCGTCCAGCACGCGGCCGGTGACCACGATCTTTTCGCCCAGCGGTTCGCCCTTGCCTTGCGCGGTCAGGTCCATGTCGTGCGGGAGGATCAGCTTGGGCGAGGCGAACAGGTTGGTGCCGGTGGCGACTTCGTCGCGCACGCGCAGCGGCGCTTGCGTGGGGCCACGCTTGACGGTCGATTTGTAGGGCGGATAGATCAGTTCCGGATAGACACCGGGTTCGATGGCATCGAATTGCATGAGGTCTCCTCAGGTCGGCTTTTGGGGCGGCGGCTGCATCGCGGGTACTGTCTCACCTTGCGTTCTGTATTGGGTGTGCCGGGTGTGCCGGTTGTGCGATTTGCGCGCCGTGCGTTGGTGTAGGCAGATAGTAGGCAAGCCCATGCCCGGCCTCAAGGTCGGAGCAGTGCAGCATATTCGCCATTCGCCCGCTTTGTGCGAGAATCGCACAAATGGCCGCTTATCTATATCGGCCTGATTTATCCACAGCGCGAGGCAAGCATGGCAGGAGCTAACAGTGCCGATTCATCCGGGGAAGACACGCGGGAGCACGACGAGGGCAGCGACGAGCCGCTCAAGCGCGACCTGGTGGCCGGCCTGGAGAAGGGGCTGCAGGTCATCGAAGCCTTCGACCAGGAGCGTTCGCGCCTGACCATCGCCGAGGTCGCCCAGCTGACCGGCCTGACGCGGGCGGCGGCGCGTCGCTACCTCATCACGCTGACCCACCTGGGCTACATGCGCCACGACAACAAGACCTTTTCGCTCACGCCCATGGTGTTGCGGCTGGGCCAGTCCTACCTGCATTCGGCGCGCCTGCCGCGCATCGTCCAGCCCTTGCTGTACCGGCTGGCGTATTCCTTGGGCGAGGCGGCCTCCTGCGGGGTGCTCGACCATGACCAATTGGTCTGCGTGGCTGCGGTGAGCGCCGGGCAACTGGTCTCGACCACGCTGCAACCGGGCACCCGGGTGCCAGCCTATTGCACCGCCAATGGCCGCATCCTGCTGGCCAACCTGGCCCCGGCCGAGCTGCAGCAGATCCTGGCGCGGGCCCGGCCCGAGGCCATCACAGCCAACACCATCACCGATGTCGAGCGCCTGGCGCTGGAAATCGCGCGCGCCCGTGCGCAAGGCTATGCGCTGGTGGACCAGGAGCTGGAACTGGGCCTGCGCACCATGGCTGTGCCGGTGCGCAACTTCCGTGGCGAAGTGGTGGCGGCGATGAACATCAGTGTCCACGCGGGCCGCATGAAACTGGAAGACATGGTCGAGCGCTGCCTGCCGGCCATGCTCAAGATCCAGGTGGAACTGGGCGCGTTGTTGTGATTCTGAAAAACGGTTGAGCGGTCGTACCGCGTAGACCCCTGAAGGCGTGGCATCGGCGCGCCTTCGATACGCGGCGATGCCGCTACTCAGTCCGAACGGTAAGGTGGTGCGCTGCCAGTTTTATTGCTCCACGTGCGTGCGGCGGTACTCCTTGGGCGTGACGCCCACGTGGCGCTTGAAGAGGCGGCTGAAGTAGGCCGGATCCTGGAACCCCAGTTCGTAGGCGATGGTGGAGATGCCCGAGGGCACATAGGTCAGCTTGCGGCAGGCTTCCAGGATCAGCCGCTGCTGGGCCAGGTCGAAGGCCGAATGGCCGGCCAGCTTCAGGCACAGGCGGTTCAGGCGGCTGGGGGTGATGCGCAGTTTCGCTGCATATACGGCGACCTGCCATTGCTCCCGGAAATGCTGTTCCACCAGGGTACGGAAGCGGGTAAACAATTCAAAGTCGCCGCGTCCGGACAGCTCGGCCGAGCGGTGGTCGGCCTCCAGCCGCACCAGCAGCAGCATGACGCTGCGGGCCAGCCATTCCAGCATCAGGGCATGGCCGCTGCGGGGCGCGGCCGACTCGGCGATCAACAGGCGCAGCAGGGTTTCCATGCGCTCGCGCAGCTCCGGAACGCGTGCCAGGTCGATGGCCATGGGCCGCAGGAAGAGCGGTGAGAACAGCTCGCCATGGGCGTGGCCATCACCGGCCGAGAAGACGATGTGCGGATCGACCGTCAGCACGAAGCCCACCGCCTGCTCGGAGAAATCGAAGCCATGCACCAGCGAGGGATGGATGGTGATGACCACCGGTCCATCGTAGTCCCACACTTCGTTTTCCATCAGCGCGCTGACGTGCCCGGACATTAAAAAAAGTACCTGAAACAGCCCGGCGTGGGTGTGCGGTGCAATATGCCAGTCGTGGACACGGCTGCGCGTCTCGATGAGCTCGATGTGTACCGATTCCGCATCCTCGGGGCGGGAAGCCTCACCGTACAAGGAAAATTGCGGGACGTCGCTGGTCCTGGGCTGGCTGCGCGGCATGGGGAAGGGGTCTCCAATGTGAGGGTGGGCACATTCTTGTGGTTTTCTTGTTTGTAAAAATAGTACAAGCAATTGGCGGGATCATCCATTTTTTAATCGCCGTGCGGCGACTAAGATTCGACCATACCAAGTAGCAAGAACAATAACCACAAGCATCACAGGAGCGTGCATTCCCATGCGTCATGGGAATGCGAACGATCCTGGAATTCGGAGACCCCACCATGCGTACCCAAGTCGCCATCATCGGCGCCGGCCCGGCCGGACTATTGTTATCCCACCTGCTGCATCTCAAGGGCATCGAATCGGTCGTGCTGGAAACGCGCAGCCGCGAAGAGATCGAAGCCACCATCCGTGCCGGCGTACTGGAGCAGGGCACCATGGACATCCTCAACGAGACCGGCGTGGGCGAGCGCATGCGGCGCGAAGGCGCCTTGCACCATGGCATCGAACTGGCCTTCGGCGGGCGTCGTCATCGCATCGACTTGACCGACCTGACCGGCCAGGCCATCACCGTCTACGCCCAGCACGAGGTGATCAAGGACCTGGTGGCCGCGCGCCTGGCGGCACAGGGACAGTTGCTCTTCGGCGTGAGCGGCACGGCCATCGAAGATATCGAGAGCGACAGGCCTCTGGTGCGCTTCCAGCATGGCGGCGAGCAGCACACGCTGCAGGCCGATTTCATTGCCGGTTGCGACGGCTTTCATGGCGTGTCGCGGCCGGCCATTCCCGATAGCCGTCGCCAGGATTACCAGCGCATCTATCCCTTCGGCTGGTTCGGCGTGCTGGTGGAAGCGCCGCCTTCTTCTGAGGAGCTGATCTATGCGCAGCATGAGCGCGGCTTCGTGCTGGTGAGCACACGTTCGCCGACGGTACAGCGCCTGTACTTCCAGTGCGATCCCAAGGACAGCGTGGATAACTGGTCGGACGATCGCATCTGGAACGAATTCCACACCCGCCTGGAAAACGGCGACGGCTGGCGTCTCAAGGAGGGCAAGATCTTCCAGAAGGGCATCATCGGCATGCGCAGTTTCGTTTCTACGCCGATGCAGCACGGCCGCCTGTTCCTGGCCGGCGACGCCGCGCACATCGTGCCGCCTACCGGTGCCAAGGGCCTGAACCTGGCCGTGGGCGACGTCAAGCGGCTGGCGCAGGGGCTTGAAGAGTTCTATCGCCGGGGCAGCGGAGAGATGCTGGCTGGCTATACCGAGGCGGCCTTGAAGCGTATCTGGCGCGCCGAGTATTTCTCCTGGTGGATGACCAGCCTGCTGCACACCTTCGAGGATGCCTCGCCCTTCCAGCAGCAGATCCAGCGCGCCGAGCTGGAAAACGTGGTCAATTCGCGGGCACTGTCGACGGCGCTGGCGGAGAACTACGTCGGGGCGTTCTGAGGTTCCGCTCCCGGATCTGTCTATCCGCTGCAAGCTTGCGCCCGCTGATGCGGGCGCTTCATTTTCCGCACAGATCCTTGGCCCGTGACAGGTCGGACTACAATTGCGTCTGCCGATTTTTCACATGCGCCACCATCATGGATCTGTCCGACGCTCTCTCCACCCTCTGGGCCGCCCTGCACCTGGGCGCCAGTCCGGCCCGCTCTCCCTTCACCATCTGGCAATGCGCGACACGGGGGCTGGATGGCGCGCCACAGCTGCGTTCCATCGTGTTGCGTGGCGCCGATGAAGCGGCCCGTACGCTCTCCTTCCATACCGACCTTCGTTCTCCCAAGATCGCCGAGATCGCAGCCGATGATCGCGTCGCGCTGGTCGCCGTCGATCTCGACAGCTACCGCCAGTTGCGCCTCAGCGGGCGGGCGCGGATGGTCGGCGATGCCGGGCGCCGGCAGGCCGTGTGGTCTGCGGCCCGACCACATACGCTGATCCTTTACCAGACACCGCATGCCCCGGGCACACCTATCGCCGCGCCGGAAGACGGGCATGTGCCTGCCGGGGAAGCGGTCAGCGGCTTCGCGAATTTCGCGCTCATCGATGTCGAGCTCCAGCAGCTGGAGTTGCTGGACCTGACCCCGGACCATCATCGCCGCGCGCTCTTCCAGTGGCAGCAAGGCCAGTGGCGCGGGCAATGGATCGCTCCCTGATAGGCAGACTGTTCAGGCCAATGCCGGATAGCTGAAGAACAGGAAGTGCACCGCGTTGAGCGCAAAGTGGACCGCGATGGCACCCTCTATCCTGCCGCTGCGATGGAGGACCAGCGCATAGCCCAGGCCGGCCACCGCGGCCACCATCGCGTAGCGCAGGCCTCCGCCCAGGTGGGCGGCGCCGAACAGCAGTGCCGATACCAGGATGGAGAGCAGCGCGCCCATCCGCTGGCCTGCCAGAAGCCGGGCCAGTTGATGCTGGATCACGCCGCGGAAGAAGGCCTCTTCAGCCACCACCGTCAACAGCAGGTTGATGGCCAGGAAGGCCGGTGTGAAGGGCGGCCATTTCCATTCCGGCCGCACCATCCCGAGCAGCCAGGCCAGGCCCATGACCACGACGATGGTGGCCAGGCCGGGCAGCAGGGCCTGCTTGAGTGCGCGTTCGCATTCCCGCCACGCATGCGAACGCGGTACCAGCAGCGTCAACAGCAACAGGCCAGCCGCCCCCTTGTCGAGATTGGCGTAGAGCACGAAGGGCAGGCCGTCGGTGCTGATGACCTGGCGCGGCACGACCAGGGGATTGACGAAGCCCGGCCAGCGATGCAGGGCCAGCAACAGCGCCATCACGATGGCCAGCAACAGCAGGATGACGCGCTGCCACCGGGCAGGCGCATGTCGCTGAGCCCACGCGACCCCGCCCAGCGCGCCCAGACCGGCGATACCGATGAGGCTGGCCTGTGCAGCCACGAAGGCGGCGGCCAATGCCAGCAGCAGCAAGACCAGCCAGGGCGCCACGCGCAGGCCGCGAGCCAGCGGCAAGGCGGGCATCCAGGCAGCGCAGAGTGCCAGCATCAGGAGGGAGGTGCTCATCGTCATGGGGATCTTTTGGAAGCGTGTGGGTGCGGTGTTTTAACATAGGTCCGATCCGGGCTGCCTGGGTGGGGTGAAACCGATGCGCAATTTTGGTCAGGATTTGCCCCGCCCTTTGCGGCACAGTACGTCCCGTGAACCGAGGACAAGATGAGTGAAGCACGCAAAAAAGCCTATATAGCCCGATTCGAAAGGGTGCTCGACCATATCGAGAGCCATCTGCACGAGCCGCTCGATGCCGAGCACCTGGCCGGGCTTGCTCATTTTTCGCGGTTCCATTTCCAGCGGCAGTTCGCCGACTTCGTCGGTGTCGGGGTGGCGCGCTACATCCTCCTGATGCGCTTGAAGCATGCCAGTTACCAACTGGCTTTCCAGCCCGCCAGGCGGATCATCGACATCGCCCTTGAAGCCGCTTTTGAAAATCCGGAATCCTTTACCCGCGCCTTCAGGAGCGCCTTCGGCCAGTCGCCTTCGCAGTTCCGGCGTGCGCCGGACTGGCCTGCCTGGCACGAGCGTTATGTATTCCGCATCCCCGAAAGGAAAATGGACGTGAAAGTCGAGATCGTTACCGTCGAACCCATCCGCATCGCCGTGCTGGAGCATCGCGGTCCCGTCAC
>JAFAMT010000067.1 GCA_019233085.1 Herbaspirillum sp. | reverse complement strand
AATGCTGAATTCCTGGCCAGCCTCATTGCGCACAATGGTTGCTTCCAGAGCAGCCGCATTTCTCCGGTTCTGCGCCAGGCGAGACAGTACGGCGTCATTGCTGGCATAGGGCTCACCGTGATAGTGGACGTAACCTAAGCGGATATTGCCACCCTCAAAGGCGCGGCCAACCACCTTGCGGAGTTGCCTCCGCCACCAGCGCGGATCGACCACGCGCGCAATGATGGCGCGCAGGTCGTCATCATCCACTTCAGGCATGTCAATGCCGTAGTCACTACACTCCTGCTCGATGAGGTCGCGGGCGTGGGTATCTGAAATCGCTTTCCACAAGACCTTCTTGACGTTCTCGGCGGCTTTCTCGGCCGTGGCGCAGATATCGGCATCATCCTGAGACAGATCTACTCCGGCCGGCACATACTGCTCAGCGAATTCGCGGACGAACTGAACGGCGACCGGTTCAAAGATCTTGTTCCAGTGCCATACCGACATCAGTTCCAGTGCCTGGCTCACGACACGTCCACGCCACTTCAGCGGAATACGTGCCAGCTCCCCGGCAAATTGCAGAGACTCCACGAAGGCCCGATGCCGACGCCGTGTCTTCGCATCGACTGTTCTAGACTGCATTGAGAGCTCTTTCATACGTCGTAATGGCACGCAGTACTGCATGGCGCATGGCCAGGCGTTCACCTTCAGTGAAGGAGTGAATAGGGGATTCCCAGCGATCTGCTGAGAGCCCGGCCAAGGCCAGGATATGGCGGCGTACTGGCTTGGGCATCGCTGCCCAGGAATAGGCAATCCCGGTTTGAAGATTGGGCCGCCGCCGGTTGCGCAGCAGCGAAATGGACTTCTCTAGCTCAGCCTTAGCGGCTTCATTTCCTGGAGGCGTGGGCACCCATGCCGCACGCTCGCGCAGCAGGTCCGATGCCGGACGGAATGACGCATGGTCCTTGATTCGTGCACCGCGCATCATTACCCTCGCACCAGCCCGAGAGCCGCCAGAAGAGATGGAGCAAGCAGCAACAGAACAGCGATGCCATGAGCGATCACAGTACGCATTACCACTCTCCCATCAGGCCACCGAGGCGCTGCAAGCGCTGGACGAGGCGGGTGGAAATAGCAGTCTTCCCCTGCCAGATCACATTCCACTGCAGTTCGTCGTGCAGCACGGCTTTGCGCAGGAGCATGCGCTGCGCGCATTGAAATTCTTTGAGGTCGTCGCCCATGCGAAGCCGCAGCGAGGCGAGCGCAAGAACGGGCGGTTGCTGATCGAGAGCCATGGTGAGGTTTCTTTAGGGTGAGCGAATCCCGCGTGCGCCAAGCGGCGCACGACAGGTCTTAGTAAGTTTTGGGGTTCAGCGACCGGCTAAGCGGTCAGCAGCAGGTCAGGCGGTGCCTGTTCCTTGGGGTGCGAGATAGGCTCGCGGCGAGATAGGGAGGCTCACCTCGGGATTCGGCATCGCGGACATCGACACGGTACGGGAAATCTCCAGCGTGGCAACGAAGGTATGGCCGCAATCGACGTTCTGGCATCGATAGGTGATTTCCTTCATCAGCGTAGACATGGTCCGGCTTTTGGCTGCACGCACTGGGCTGTGGCAATGAGGGCACGGCAAGCTGATTACACGCATGTTGTTTTCTTTCCCTTGATGGCATAGAGTGCACGCCCCTTGCCCGTAATACGTTTGATACCTTCTCGAACAGATTGGGCCAGCACGAACTCGGCCGCCTGTTCAAGCGTGTCAAAGCCTTCTCGCATCATGATCACTTCCAGTGCGTCGACTAACGCAGGATGGGTGAAAGGCAATTCAATATCAGGCATTGCGAGGCACTGAAAAGTGGCTCGTGAGCGCCTTGGCTTGCACGTTCTGCTCGGATAAGATCGGCATCGAATAGGATTGCGCCAGGGCGATGGCCTGATGCATCAACAGATCATGGGCCAGTGTGGCCAGGTTCTCGCCCTGATACTGGGCCAGGGCTTTCATGATGTCGTAGTTGTCGTCGTTGACGCGCACAACGATGCGGCGATGACGGATTTTGCGGGGATCGTCGTACATGGCAGCCTCCGATGCTCAAGCTCGTTGGGCCTTGACGTCTTTGTCGTAGGCGGCCATGCCGCGCAAGATCAGCAGACGCACAAAGGACGAGCGCGTGCGCAAATCCTGGCGGGCCAGCTCAGCCAGTCTTTGCTCTTCATCAGCTTCAAGGCGGAAGGTAACGGCCACCGAAGTATCGGTATGGGGGCGGGGTACGTGCTTGGAGAGGGTAGGCATATGGGATAATCGTTGTACACGTCACTTAGCGATGACGTGAATAATAGTATTCAAAATGATACACGTCAACTTTTAATTTTCGATTA
The DNA here is from genome assembly GCA_019233085.1 of Herbaspirillum sp. Taxonomy (GTDB): domain Bacteria; phylum Pseudomonadota; class Gammaproteobacteria; order Burkholderiales; family Burkholderiaceae_D; genus Herbaspirillum. The sequence goes on along the minus strand of JAFAMT010000067.1, from coordinate 36,278 downwards.
TGGATACATTGGGAGCCAGGTTACGGCAAGAGCGACAGCGGTTAGGATTTACTCAAGAAGACTTTGCTGAAACCGGGGGTGTTAAGCGGGGGGCCCAGGTGGCATATGAGCAAGATAAGCGCTCCCCTGATGGTGCGTACTTGCAGGCAATGGCGACTCTGGGTGTTGATGTACAGTTTGTCGTGACAGGCATCAGGAGCAGCCAAGCTCTTTCTGTTGAGGAGGAACAATTGCTTATGGGGTTTCGCAACCTTGATCTAATGGGTAAAGCCCGCGTATTAGGGGTGATCGAAGGTGCCGCCCCTAAAGAATCGCCACGAACTGTAATGACAATTAAAGGCAACGTTGGTCACCAAATCCATGGTGATGTGCATGGAACTATCCAAGGCGTTGACATGAGGAAAAAGGTCGTCAAAAAGAAGTAGCGAAAGCGAGCTTTCTCTTGATTTTTCCAGAGATAGAGACCGATTTTTTCACGTGACAGATACTAAGTTTACAAGCGTTATCAGCAGGCAAGTAATGGTAGAAAAAGTAAGAATTAAGGGGGACGTTGGGCAGATTTTCAATGGCAACGTCATCAACGAAGCACCGCAACTCAGCAACGTGCTCAACGTCAATGTGCCGGGCGATAATAAGAGGATAGAAACCCTGACTCAACTTCAGCGCCGCACCATCGCCGATCTCATTGACGAACTTTGCGTGATGACAGGCGAAGAACCTCTAGCGGTATATCGAATCATTCTTGCCGATTTCGGTGTGGCTAAGATGAAGTTGATGCCTCGCGAAGAATATCCGCGAGTTAAGAAAAAAATCAGTCAATGGATCGTTGACGTAAAGAAAAGAAAGGGACTCATCTGGACTGAGCCAGAAACGCTTCCCTATGAGACTCCGAGCGAATACGCGTTGCGGAGTCGAACTTCAGCCATAGCCGCCGGAATTTTCCAAGCAGGCACAGTAAGAGAGGTTGATTCTTCGGTCAATACTGTATCTAATCCTGAGCGTGCGTTGCGGCATGCAGTTAATCCTAAGGACCCTCGTGAATGTGCTGTCTGCGCCGCTAAAAATGTGTTTTTCATATCCGCCCGAAAAACGATACGTACACTCGGGACGTTAGTTATCTCGTTGTCAGTTCTGTGTGCATGGCTGCTCTATCAAATGCCTCCATCTGGACAAAATATGACCTCTGGTAATTGCTATTTTGAGGGGCAGCCATATTCTGTGGGTAGCCTTATCAAGACAGGTAACGGTCTTTTGAAGGAGTGTATGAGTACATCACCTGGTAGTGCGGCAAAATGGGGAAGTGGAACATAAGCATATCTCTGCATGATTAGTGATTTAACCCCCTCGACCTGCACAAGGTCCGCATCACTTTTTAAAACTCTCTTTCGCATGCCCGAGATCGTCTGCATTCTGGTATAGCCATGCCACTTCCGAACGCCACTCTTCACTTTCCGTCAAGTCTCTGAGCTTCGCACATAGTAGTGTTATCCAGGCCTCTCGTTGACGCGAGGCCGGACTTTCGCGCAGGGTAGTGATGGCAACCGTCGAGCGAATGGAGGGGCGTGCAATCTCATGAGCGACCAGTTCTCCTCGGTCGACTTCATTCTTGACTGCGACAAAAGTCAGTAGCGAATAGCCCACGCCCGATTTTACCAACTGCTTGGTCAGTGCGACGCTATCCACCTCCAGCTCGACACGTAACCTGACGCCGTGCTGGATCGCGGCATGCTCGATGAGCCTGCGATTGCTGTGCGGCAGTCCGGGCAAGATCAGGGGGATGCTTGCCAGATCACGGATTTGAAGAGCAGGGCGAGCATTACTCCCCGACGGTGCCACCAGCACCATCGGCTCCGAAAATAGCGGACGCACATCGAAGGCCTCTAGCAACGGTTGGTTGTACACCACAGCCAGATCGACACGCTTGTCCAATACCCACTCCTGCAACGAGCTGCTTAGACCCTCGCGCAAATGGAGCAAGACCCCCGGCCACTGCTCCCGGAACTCGCGGATCAGCGACGCACCGATCAGCGAGCCTATGGTCGGCGGCAGTCCTACCGACAGATAGCCACGCTCGGTGCTGGCGCTGGCACGCACATGCTGGCCCGTATCGTTGACCATGTGCGAAATCATCTCGGCGCGTTCAAGCAGGCGCGCGCCTGCTTCAGTCAACTTCACCCCCCGCCCGTGCCGTACCAGGAGTGGCAATCCTATCTCCGATTCTAGCTTCGCAATCTGCCGGCTCAGCGCCGGCTGTGCAATGTACAGCTCGGAGGCAGCACGGCTGAAGCTACCCGCACGCGCCACGTGAATGAAGTTACGGAGCTCACGGATATCCATTTGGCTTCCCAAGATATGCTTTCAAGGCATAGCTTTCCATGTTCATAAGGTCTTTGTCAAAAAGTTTTTATCATCCTATGCTTCCCTGCGATGCCTAAAAACAAAAAATAGTCAGGAGACATGCAGGTGCATTACCACGCACCCGCGCCCCTTCCTGTCCTATAGGCCTGGCCATCTGCCATGCGTCAGCCCCTCATCCGTTGATGGCATCACCGATTTCAATAGCAATAGCCCGTCAGGGCAGGAGACCTCATGAAGCAACTCAGGAAATTGCACATCCAGGTGCTGATCGCGCTGGTCTGTGCGGTGATTCTCGGCATCATCGCGCCGCAGACCGCCATCGCCATGAAACCGCTGGGCCAGGGCTTCATTGCACTGCTGAAGATGATGCTGGCTCCGATCATCTTCTGCACCCTGGTGCATGGCATGGCCCACGTCAAGGACTTGCGCAAGCTGGGCCGCATGGGCGTGAAATCGCTGCTCTACTTCGAAGTGGTCAGCACGCTCGCCATGGTGCTGGGCTTCGTGATGGTCAACCTGTTCCAGCCTGGTGCCGGCCTGCATGCGGCCAACATGCTGGAGAGCAATGAGGCCATCAAAGCGACCGCCAATGCCGGCGGCATCTCGATCGTCAGCTATCTGCTGGGGCTGATCCCGCACACGCTGGTCGATGCCTTCGCCAAGGGCGATATCGTGCAGGTGCTCATCATTTCCATCCTCGCTGGCATGGCCCTGAATGTCGCGGTGGGTGCCGATTCGGTCATTCTGCGCGGGATCGATGAGGCGCAGACGGTGCTCTTCCGCATGCTGTCCTTCATCATGAAGCTGGCTCCGCTTGGCGCCTTCGGTGCCATGGCAGCGGCCATCGGCAGCTATGGCGGTATGACCCTGGTGTATCTGCTCAAGGTCATCGTGCTGTACTACGCGTCCTGCCTGATCTTCGTCTTCGGCATGCTGGCGCCGATCAGTTGGTCCATCGGCCTGCCTTTCTTTGCCGTGCTGCGCCTGATCCGCGACGAGATGCTGCTCATCTTCGGTACCGCCTCCAGCGAGGTCGCCTTCCCGCGCCTGCTGGAAAAACTCCATCGCGCCGGTTGCGACGAGATGGTGGTGGGCTTTGTGCTGCCCTCGGGCTACAGCTTCAATCTCGACGGCACTGCCATCTACATGGCCGTGGCCATCGGCTTCATCGCCCAGGCCACCGATACGCCGTTCTCGCAGTGGCAACAGTTGGGCCTCCTGGCCATCCTCAGCTTCACCTCCAAGGGAGGCACGACCGTGGCCGGAGGAGCCTTCGTCAAGCTGGCCGCCACCCTGCAATCGGTGAAAGCATTGCCGCTGGGCGGCCTGGGCCTGTTGTTCGGTATCGACCGTCTTCTGGCCACCGCCAACGCGCTGACCAATGTGGTCGGTAACACCATCGCCGTGTTTTGCATCGCCAGATGGGAGAACGCTTTCGATCCCGCTGCCTTCCAGTGTGAGACCGGCGCCACCCCCGGCAAGTCGATCTTGCGCCTGCGTCAAAGCGAGGCAGCAAAGGCTGCAGCACAGCCGCAGAAGCTGGCCGGTGAAAACTAGATTCCTCTCAGTTGAAAGTCATCATGCAACGCATTCCTCCCCTCGATATCGACAAGCTCAGCCCTGACCAGCGGGCCGTCTACGACGTCATCGCCAGTGGCCCGCGCAAGGGCGTTCGTGGCCCCCTGGCGGTGTGGTTGCAGCGACCGCTGCTGGCTGACCGCGCCCAGGCGCTGGGACGTTACTGCCGTTACGACAGCAGTCTGCCGCCGCGTCTGTCCGAACTGGCGATCCTGATGATGGGCCGCCACTGGCTGGCCGAATATGAATGGGCTGCGCACAAGCCCTTCGCCCTCGAAGCCGGGCTGGATATCGCCATCATCGATGCCATCCGCGACGGTCGCGAACCGGCTTTCGTCAATCGTGATGAGGCACTGATCTACCAGTTCATGCGCGAGCTGCATCAGCAACTGGGTATCAGCGATGCGCTCTATGCAGAGCTGCAGTCGCGCATCGGCCAGGATGGCCTGGTGGACCTGGTTGGTATCGCCGGTTACTACACCCTCATTTCCATGACCATCAAGGTCTTCCATGTGCCGCCCCCAGCAGGTGTGGCACTGGAACTTCCCGTCACTGCATCGTAAGGATATCGCCATGAGCACACCGCAAACCTCCGCTGTCACCAACACCAACGGCCGTCTCCAGGGCAAGGTCGCCATCGTCACTGGCGCCGGTTGCGTCGGTCCAGGCTGGGGCAATGGCCGCGCAGTGGCCGTCCTGTTTGCGCAGGCAGGTGCCACCATCTTCGCCGTTGACAAGAATGCCGAGGCGATGGAAGAGACTATCCGCCGGGTCAGAGAAGTCGGCGGCACCATCAGTGCCCATACCTGTGATGTTACCGATAGTACGTCGGTCGCAGAAATGGTCGCAGCCTGCGAAGCGCAATATGGCCGCGTCGATATTCTGGTCAACAATGTGGGCGGCTCGGCTGCCGGCGGGCCGGTGGCCCTGGCCGAAGAGAAGTGGGACGCCCAGGTGGACTTCAATCTCAAGAGCGTCTACCTGACCTGCAAGCATGTGCTGCCGGTCATGGAAAAGCAGGGCAAAGGTGCCATCGTCAATACCGCGTCCACCTCCGGTATCCGCTGGACCGGTTCGGCGCAGGTCGCCTATGCGGCATGCAAGGCCGGCGTAATCCAGTTGTCGCGTGTGGTGGCGGTCGAGTATGCGAAGAAGGGCATTCGCGTCAACACCGTGGTGCCGGGGCAATTGCATACCCCGATGGTGGAAGTGCGACTGGCCGGACAGCGTTCCGGTGGCGACGTCGACAAGCTGCTGGAAAGCCGTGTAGCCCGCATTCCGCTGGGCTTCATGGGCGATGGCCGCGATACGGCCAATGCCGCGCTGTTCCTGGCTTCGGACGAAGCCCAGTTTGTCACCGGTACCGAGATCATCGTCGATGGCGGCATGACCGCACGATGCGACTGAACGGAGCAGACGTGAACCCACCAGTCCAATGGGATTGCCATACCCATGTCTATGGTCCTTGGGAGAGCTTCCCGCTGCCGCCTGATGCAGCCTATCGCCCGGCCGAGGCGCCAATGACGCAACTGCTGGCCTTGCATAGCCGGTTGGGGATCAGCCGCGGCGTTCTGGTCCAAGCAGCGTGCTACCGGGGCGACCACAGCGCGTTGCTGGCGGCACTGCATAGCACTGGCGGGCGCTATCGCGGCGTCGCGCTGATCGATGGCGATACCGATGAGGCCAGCCTGCAGGCGCTGCACAATGGCGGCGTGCGCGGTATCCGCTTCAACTTCATGGGGCATCTGCCGGGCGAACGCAACCTTGTGCAACTTCGTCAGCAAGCCGAGCGGGTACGCCAGTTCGGCTGGCATGTGCTGTTGCACGGGCAGATCGGCCAATTGTTGCCGGTGCTTGACGCCTGGCACGACCTGGATGTGCCGCTGGTGATCGATCACATGGCCCGGGTGAATGGCTGCCTGCCACTGGACGAAGATGCCCTCGGGGCGCTGCAGCGCCATCTGGAGCGCGACAAGCGCTGGATCAAGCTCTCTGGCGTGGACCGTGTCATGCAGGGTGCGCCGGGTCCGTGGGAAGCGGCTTTGCCGCTGGCGCGCCGCTTGCTGCAAGCGGCACAGGGACGCGCGATCTGGGGTAGCGACTGGCCGCATCCCAACATCCAGGGGGCACCGCCGGAGGAGCCGCAGCTGCTGGAGTTCATCCGTGCAGCCTGTGGCAACACCGCCAACGTCGAAGCCGTCATGTGCGGCAACCCGCAAATCCTCTACACCTAGACGGACACCATCATGGACAACTCAGGCACTGCCCCGGAGGCTTCCCGGGCAGCGGAGCTTCGCGCATGCAACAAAGCCGCATGGCGGCTGTTGCCACTGCTCGCGCTGGGCTATTTCATCAATTACCTGGACCGCACCAATGTCGGTTTTGCCGCGCTGACGATGAACAACGACCTCGGTCTCACGGCGTCTCAGTTCGGTTTTGCCGCGGGGATTTTCTATATCGGTTATTGCCTCTTCGAAGTCCCCAGCAACCTGGCCCTGTACCGCTACGGAGCGCGCATCTGGCTGGCGCGCATCATGGTCACGTGGGGCCTGTTTGCTGCCGCCACCAGCCTGGCCGCAGGGCCGGTCAGCTATTCGGTGATCCGGCTGCTAGCGGGGATCGGCGAGGCGGGGTTCTTCCCGGGCGTGATCTTCTATCTGACCTTGTGGTTCCCGGCGCAATACCGCACCCGGATGATGGCCTATTTCCTGGCGGCCATCCCCCTTTCCTCGGTGCTGGGCGGTCCCTTGTCGGTCGCCACGCTGCAGCTCAATGGCTGGCTCGGACTGCATGGTTGGCAATGGCTGTTCATCCTGCAGGGCTTGCCGGCTTGCGTGCTGGGTGTGATCTCGCTGTATGTGCTCACGGATACACCCGCCAAGGCCACTTGGCTCACCCAGGAAGAACGCATTGCATTGCAGGGTGCCATCGAGCGTGAGCGCCAGGTACGTGCGGGTCACAGTTTCGTGCGGTCACTCAAGGATGTCCGTGTCTGGCTGCTGGCCGCGATCCTGTTCTGCTACATCATCGGCATTCTCGGCGTGGGTGTGTGGCTGCCGACCATCCTCAAGTCGCATCGTCTGTCGGACCTGCAGGTCGGTTTCATCAGCGCCTTCCCCTACATCGTCGGCAGCATCGGCATGCTGATATGGGCACGCTATCTGGCGCGCAGCCAGAAGTTCGTGCTGCATCTGGCGCTGACCTGCGGTGTCGCCGGGGCAGGTTTCTTCGCTTCCGTCGCTTCTGATTCGCTCATTCCCGCCGTGGCTGGCATCACGGTGGCGCTGATCGGCCTGTCGTCGGTGCGGACCTGTTTCTACAGCATTCCCGCGACTTTCCTGAGCAAGGAGGCGGTGGCCGGCGGCCTGGCCTTCATCAATGCGGTGGGCAGCCTGGGTGGATTGGTGGGCCCTGCGATGGTGGGCTGGCTACGCGATGTCACGGGTTCCTTCAAGGCCGGGCTGATCGGCATGGGCGCCATGCTGGTGCTGGCAACGTTGCTAACCCTTGTTCTCAAATCCCTCATCAAGGAGCGTTGAACCATGTCGCATGACACCTGGCAACCCAGCCTGCGCACGCCCGATCCGGCGGTGCGTATTCTCGATCCGCGTTTCGAACATTACCGCCTGCCGCATGCCACGGTGGAGCGTCTCTGGACGGGGGCGCGCTGGGCGGAAGGCCCGGTCTGGATCGGTGATACACGTGCGCTGCTGTGGACCGACCTGCCCAATGACCGCATCCTGCGCTGGGATGAAGTCACTGGTCAGGTCGCCGCCTACCGCACACCGTCGGACAAGGCCAACGGCATGACCCGCGACCGCCAGGGACGGCTGATCGTCTGTGAGCACGGCGCACGCAGGGTGACCCGTACCGAATACGATGGCTCCATCACCGTGCTTGCCGACCGCTACCAGGGCAAGCGCCTCAATTCGCCCAACGATGTGATCGTCGCCAGCGACGATGCGGTGTGGTTCACCGATCCGCCCTTTGGCCTGGTCAGCGACTACATGGGACAGGTCGCGCAGCCCGAGCTGAGCGCCAACCTGTATCGGCTCGATACTCGCAGTGGCGTGCTGGAGTGTGTGGCCGACCAGATCCCCGGTCCCAACGGTCTGGCCTTCTCTCCCGATGAAAGGAAACTCTACGTCGTCGCCTCGCGCGCACGTCCGCGCAGCATCCTGCAGTTCGATGTAGTCGATGGTCGCCGGCTCACTGGTGGCAAGGTACTCATCGATGCAGCCGATGGGACGCCCGATGGCTTCCGCGTGGATATCGACGGCAATCTCTGGTGCGGCTGGGGTACCGGTAGCGCGGAACTGGATGGCGTACGCGTCTTTGCACCCGACGGCAGTGCCATCGGCCACATCGTCCTGCCCGAGCGCTGCGCCAACCTTTGCTTCGGCGGCCGTCTGCGCAACCGCCTGTTCATGGCGTCGACCTCGTCGCTGTACGCCCTCTATGTCAATACCCGCGGTGCGGTGTAAGTACCGCAGCCGCACCATCCCAACCCCTGTAAAGGAGGAGACCATGCACTACCTGACAAAGACCCTTTCGACGGCGGCCGTCGCCTGCATGATGACCGGCACCACCCTGCCTGCCCAGGCGGCCGAGATCCACGTATTGGCGACCGGCGCCCTGTCGGCCGCCTTCAAGAAGCTGGTGCCGGCCTTCGAGAAGAAGAGCGGCGACCATCTTGTCATCGCCTGGGGCCCGTCCTATGGCAGCTCTGCGGATGCATTGCCGACCCGCATCCGCAACAAGGAACCCATGGATCTGTGTTTCATGATCGGAGCGGCCCTGGATGGACAGATCCAGCAGGGTGTCTTCGATCCGGCCACGCGTGCCGATCTCGCCCAATCCCGTGTCGGCGTTGCCGTGCGGGCCGGCCTGCCGGTGCCGGATGTGAGTAGTGTGGAGAAACTGCGCACGGCTTTGCTGGAGGCCAAATCTGTGGCGTTCTCTGAAGGAGCCAGCGGCACCTTCATCGTCAACACGCTGTTCCCCAAGCTGGGAATTGTCGAGCAGATGAAGAGCAAGAGCGTGCTGATCCACGGTAAGGAGTTGGTGGGTACGGCCATCGAACGCGGCGAGGCCGATCTCGGCCTGCAGCAGATCAGCGAGCTGCGCGCCATTGGGGGGATTCAGTTTTCAGGACCCTTGCCCGATGCAGTGCAGAATCCCAACGTGATTGCAGCTGCTATCGCGCGTGATGCCAAAGAAAGAAAGGCGGCCCAGGGTCTGATCGACTTTCTGCGAACAGCAGAGGCCAAGGCGATCTTTGAAAGCACGGGTCTCGATCCCGTTTCCGGTCGCTGAACCGTCATCATCCATGGAGCTGACATGTTGAAACCAGGATATCAATGGCTGGCGGCCGCTTTGACCGCCATTTTCGCTACTTGCGCGGCGGGTGCGCAGGCAGATGCTTCGCCGGAGCCAACTCAGGTCCAGAGCAAGATCATCCGCAATGCTCATGGACAGGTCGAGACCCTGATCCAGGGACGCGGTCCGGTGATCGTGATCCTGCCCTCGCTGGGGCGTTCTGCCACAGACTATGACCAGGTGGCCGTCTATCTTGCTGCCGAGGGATTCCGCGTCATCCGCCCCTTCCCGCGCGGATCGGGGCAGAGCCGCGGGGCCATGACCGGGGTAACCCTGCACGACTTCGCCGGTGACGTGGCCGCCGTGATGGACCAGGAAAAGACCGGGCCTGCCATCGTCGTGGGCCATGCCTGGGGCAGCCAGCCAGCGCGCATGCTGGCGGTGGACCGTCCCGATTTGGTCAAGGCGCTGGTCCTGGCGGCGGCCTCGGTGGGCAAGTTTCCGCCGGGCTCCAAAGAAAAATCCTATGGCCGTCTGGTAGAGGCCATCAATGGTTCTGGTGACCCGACACTGCCCGAGGCGCAACGACTGAGCTATCTGCAGCAGGCGTTCTTTGCGCCGGGCAACGATGCCCGCGTCTGGCTCAGCGGCTGGTTCCCAGCGACCCACCATGCACAGGCCGAGGCGCGTGACCATACCCCCATCGATTACTACTACTACGGCGGCAACGTGCCCATCCTCGACCTGCGCGCGCAGTACGACACGGTGGTGATTCCCCATGTTCTCAAGGCATTGTTGGGTACGCGCGTGACCGAGGGCGAGATCGCCAATGCAGGACACGCGTTGGCACCGGAGCAACCCCTGGCCATGAGCAAGGCAATCGCTGCCTACGCGCGGCAGATTTATCAGACGAAGTGAAAAACCAACGACATTCAATAGAAGGAGATGAATATGAAACTAATCAAACAAGGCCTCGTTCTGCTGCTCAGCGCAGCACTTTCCGTCCCGCTGCTGGCTGCAGCCCAGGCCACGCCCCGTAGCGTTGATACCGCCTTGGTCAAGCGCGGTGATGTGCAGATCGAGGTGATGCGCCAGGGACAAGGCCCGGTGATCGTCATGCTGCCTTCGTTGGGCCGTTCCGGGCGCGACTATGACGTGGTGGCGGCCAAGCTGGCAGCCGATGGGTTCCGTGTATTGCGCCCCGAGCCGCGCGGCATCGGGCAGAGCAAGGGACCCATGCACAACCTGACGGTGCATGATTTCGCCGCAGACGTGGCGGCCGTGGTGGAGAACGAAAAGCAGGGCCCGGTCGTGGTGGTGGGGCACGCCTGGGGCAATTTCGCTGCGCGTCAGCTGGCCGCCGACCGGCCTGATCTGGTGCGCGGCGTGGTCCTGGCTGCCGCGTCTGCCGGTAAAGTGCCGCCTGGCTCAAAGGAAAAGCCGATCAGCGATGACATGCGCATCGCCATCGATGGTCCGAGCAACATGAAATATTCCGAAGAGCAGCGTCTGGAATTCTTGCGCAAGGCCTTCTTCGCACCAGGCAATGATCCCCGTGTCTGGCTGGGCGGCTGGCATGAAGAGACGCACGAAGCCGAATCCCATGCCCGCAACACGACGCCGGTTGACGATTATTTCGCTGCAGGAACAGCCCCTATTCTCGACCTGCAAGCCGAACATGACGCGGTAGCGCCGCGCCGCTTCTCGGGGGTGCTCAAGTCCATGCTGGGTGATCGGGTGAGCATCGTGGTCATTCCGAATGCTGGCCACGCACTCGCACCTGAGCAGCCGCAAGCCATGGCCGATGCCATCGCCGAATTTGCACGGCGGGTCTTTCCTATGAAGAAGTAAGGAACCTGACAAGGAGATTATTCCGCTGGCGTGTAGAGAACTGAGTCTGCTTGACAAAATTCTCCGACAGCGATCAAGGGATGGTCGTCGTTGTCGGACGAGGACGCCTCACTGATCTATTCGAATTGTTGGCGCTTTAAGAGCCCCTGTAGCGGCAGGGAGTCGTGAATTTCTAGGACACGAGAACAGGAGGTATTCCTCTCCAATATGCATTATGCCCAGGGGGAACGCTGCTGTGCTCGTGATCGGACGTTTATTCGTGGTAGGAAATCGGATTTAAGGGCTCCGATGGGTCTATGAGTTCGTGTTGTAAGGAAAGGGGGCAAGGATGGCTGGTTGCACGAAAACCATATCGTCTTTTTCTGTCCTGCGCGCACGGTTGCCCCCATCCCGCGGGTGCCCGCTACATAGGTCGGTTTTGACTAAAATTTGCGTCAGGTGATGTGCGGAGTCAACTAGTAGCTTCCGATCTCAAGCAAGCTCGTCTGCGTATTTCATTTAGAGCCTTAAGAGTCTGTCCGCAATCACTTGTCTCGCACTTGCGATGATTTCTTGTCGTATTGCATTGCGTAGCTCACGTCGCTTACGGGCACGAGATCGATGTTTAGCCTGTATCGATTCCAGCGGCTTGTCAGAAAATGGTAGGGGGATGTGATGAAAAAATCCGGCACGATCTTGCCCTGAAAGCGGCTGCCAAAAGCTGTCATAGCTGTACCCTTGGTTTTGAGCTTGTCGTCCAGGAAGGCTCGCGATGCCGACCATGTCGCGGATATCTAGTTGAAGAGAAAATGCTTCTACCGCTGCCAGCAGCATATGTGGAGGAGACACGTTATTGCAGGCCTCGGTCGCCGTCCTTATGTCGTCAAGCCTGCCGTTAATTCCCTGAATGCCTGCAACTAGCATGGCATTCTGCATTGGAAGTCCCAATAATTCCCCAGGTGCTATCGTTGCGCTCACGACGTAGATGTCGGCGCCATCGCAGTCCATACAGAACGCCAGATCACCGTCGAAATTATAAAAATATGGATAGCGAAGATGAATACGATAAGAATGTCCGTTATCTGCTCGGTGCTGCCAGAGAAGAAAGCCTTCGTTGCTGGCTATTTTCAGAAAGTCAGGTCGGGCGTGCTTGACTAAAGTGAGGTAGTGCAGTGTGGCAATTTTTAGATTCTGCCGAGTTGAGAATGCTCCTCTCAGGTAGCTACTGCGTAGGCAGCGGTATCTCGTCTTCCACGTGTAATGAATAACACTGGTTATCCCGGCATTGCACATCGCAGTGTTGAGCGCTCGAACATCTTGGTTGAAAAGGATAATGCATGCTGCACGTGTCGCCCATCTGGTGCAGGTTTTGAACAAGCGAAGTGGCGACGTTGAAAGGAAATGCTCTTTGTCGTCTTCTCCGGTCATCGTCTTCCCAACTTCATCATCCGAAATAAACTGGTTCATGAGAAATCCTGGTATCCGCGGTTGAAGGACGTGTAAGAATCGTTCTTATGTTTTCGCGGATTTGTTATTTTATTGATGAGGAAGTTTCTGAATTTAAATTCAGGATTGAGAGGGGAAAGCAAGGGAACGAGGTGCCGTGATGAGCGCTCTTAGGTTATTGCGTCTACGCCCCGGAATGTGGTGACGGACGCTGACCAAAAAAGCGAAAACAACGCTCAAATGGATAAATAACACAAGCTCTGCTTCGCAATTTTCACTCGGCGGGGCTCATGAGGGACCTGCGAGGTGCTATTTTTGGTGCCTACGAAGAAAGAAGTTAAGTATTTTTTCTAAAAGTCGAGGCAGGACTTGTCATCAGATGTTCGGGATGGAGGAACGCGGGTATCTCGCGGTCTTTTTTTCGGTGGTTTTGTGTTAGCCACCTTGCGCTCTTTGTTGCATTGCAATATATTGAGGTTGTATCCTCCAATTTCCCTAGAATTGGATTACGCCCTCGGCTTAATACCGAGGGCTTTTTTTATTCACGGGCGATTGGGAGTTTAAATCCCGCGAGAGTCATCTGTAAAAAGGGACGAATCGCTGATTCTTGAGCTTTCCTTTACTACTCCGAGAGCGTAATATTTCAAGAAAATTCTCAGCGAACGGGATGAGATGAACTCGTGGGATTTCTTTGGCGTTCCTCTCGCGAATATTTGGGCTGCGCAAGCACATGGCTCATATTCCCGGCGCCTGCGTTTAAACACTCGCGTGCCGACTAGGAAAGAAGTGGCATTGTTACCACCAGACAAACTGCATGATCTTCTTCTAAATTGGATGACTCGCAGCGCCACCGAAATTATTCCTAGCAGGGTACAAATATCTGAAGTTCTAATTGTGCTCCGGGCTCGTGAGGATTGGTCGTCGCTAACATTGATCGCCGAGATGTGCGACAACTATATTCAGCCAGAATAAAGCTCAGACTTCCGTTAGGTACATTCAAACCGGATGCGGAACGAACAATACTCCTGTTCCTATAGCCTACGCCAGCAAGCTGAGAAGAAGCTGGTGCGAGCGAATGCGATCTTCCAGGTGATAGGCCCAGTTGGTCAGGCCAATTTCATCCACATCGACACTTTCGGCGATGCTATTGATACGTGTGGCGATCTCGCCTGCCTCACCCACAAAGTTGATTTCCATCTGTTGCGCAATGCTCGCTTCACGCCCCTTGAGCAGGTCATGGACATGCGCCGTCACGGGTGCCTCGATCGGCTCGCGTATGCCAAGATCGAGCTTTACGCGCCATAGAGCACGCGAGGAAAACAGATAGCGTGCATGCCCGTTGGTGTCCGCCGCCAGGGCGAAGAACATCAGCGCGGTATAAGGACACGCGAGGTAAGCGCCTGGCACGAAGGTCGAACGGTAGGCGTCGAACGCCTGCTCCTCGATGCCACGACTTTGCTCGGCGGAATAGTTGAAGCACATCGGCAATCCTAGGCGGCCTGCGGTACGGGCACCATCCACCGAGGTAACCAGCATCCAGGGCTGGGCGCAGCCGGGATTGTGCGGCAGCGCGCGGATGTGATGCGCACCCGGCGCTGGTGGCGCGTCCGCGCACGATCCCAGCCAGTGCAATAACTCCTCCACCTTTTCCTCGAAGCCCGTGCGCGCACTGCTGCCTTGCGGGTTGAGCACCGAGAAGATCTGTGGATCGCCGCCCGGCGAACGGCCGAGGCCGAGGTCGATGCGCCCGGGCGCCAGCGCCTCCAACACACGGAATTGCTCGGCTACCTTGAACGGTGCATAGAACGGCAAAAGGACGCCGGCAGCGCCAACACGGATGTGGCGTGTCAGTACCGAGAGCGCGCCAAGCATCACTTCCGGTGCACTGCCGACGATAGCACCATTGTTGTGGTGCTCCGACACCCAGAAGCGGTGATATCCCTGGGCCTCGCAGGCCTGCGCCAGTTGCAGCGTGTCACGTAGCGCCTGGGCATGGCTACGGCCGGCGCCGCAGGCCGACTGGTCGAAAGCGATCAGTGGACGAATCCTGCTCATGACATGCCGCCCATTGGAATCACATAGGGAATGCCGCCATCGCTGCCGATCAGCGCGTCGACGCCATAGACGGCGCGGATGTTGGCCGGCGTCAGCACTTCGCCCCACGGTCCCCCAGCATGGATACGGCCGCCGGCCAGCATGACCAGCCGATCGGCCAGGCGTGCCGCCAGTGCCAGATCGTGGATCGCCACGAGCATGGCGGTACCACGCGTGCGTGCGATCTCGCGCACCGTTTGTATCACTGCCACCTGATGGCGCAGGTCGAGATCGCTGGTGGGTTCGTCCAGCAGCATCAACTGCCCCTCCTGGGCAATTGCACGCGCCAGCATCGCGCGCTGGCGTTCACCGCCGCTGAGTTGGTCGAGCGGGCGCATGGCCAGTTCCTGCAGGTGCAAGCGTTCTAAGGCCGCCAGCGCAATTGCGCGGTCATGCGCGCTGCTGCCGGGACACCGATGCGGGGCACGCCCCAGCAGCACCATGTCGTGCACACGCAGCGCCATGGTGCTTCCGGTGTGCTGCGGCACCCAGGACACCCGCCGCGCCAGCTCGCGTGGCGTCATGCTCTGTGCGGCGCGGCCATCGATGGTGATACGACCTTCGTGACGACCGGCGATCTGGTTCACGCAGCGCAGCAGGCTACTCTTGCCGGCGCCATTGGGACCGAGCAGCGCCACGACCTCGCCGGGTGCCACACACAGGTCGATGTCGTCGAGGATGACGCGTTCGCCGTGACGGTAATGCAGCTTCTCGATCACCAGCATTACAGTTCTCCCTTGTGACGGCCCGACAGCAGCAGGTGCAGAAACAGGGGCACGCCGATATATGCCACCACGATACCGACCGGAATGATCACCGGTGCGAACAGCAGCCGGCCCGCCATGTCGGCGGCCAGTACCAGTGCCGCGCCGACGGCGGCCGACAGCGGCAGCAGCCAGCGGTGATCGCCGCCGGCCAACAGGCGGGCGATATGTGGTGCAACCAGGCCGACGAAGCCGATCACGCCGGTAAAGCTGACGATGGCGGCGGTGCTCATCACCGCTGCTATCGTCACCGCGATGCGCACCCGACGTACTGAAAATCCCAATGCCGCAGCGGTGTCGTCGCCGCCAGCGGCGAAGGCGTTCAGCGCCCAGGCATGCGCCAGTAGCACCGGCGCACAGGCCAGCACGGCTATGCCAGCCACCGCGACCTCACGCCAGGTGATGCCATTGAGCGAGCCGAAGCTCCATTGCACGATGGCGGCCAGCTGCTGCTCGCTGGCGACGAATTGCACGCTGGCGGTAAGCGCACCGAACAGATAGGTCAGACCGACCCCACCCAGCACCAGCATCGTGGCAGAGACGCCACGCAGCGAGGCGAAAGCCAATACCATCGCCGCGCAGCCGACCGCGCAGGCGAATGCGGCTGCGACGATCACGTAAGGCCCCCAGGCATAGCCAGTAGCCCCGGCCAGGATCGCCAGCGATGCGCCGAAGGCGGCTGCCGGCGAAATGCCGACCGTGTAGGGACTCACCAGGGGATTGCGCGTGATGCCTTGCATGGCCGCACCTGACAAGGCCAGGCCGGCGCCGGCCAGCAAGGCCATGGCGGTGCGCGGCAAGCGCAGTTCCAGCAACACCGCGCGCTGGGCTTGCGCCACGTCGATGGGGACCAGGGTGGACAACAGGATGCGCAGCGCCTCACCCGGTCCCATGTCGCGTGCGCCCAGGCACAGCGAGGCCAGCATCAGCATCACGACCAGGGCCGTCGCAGCAGCGGCCAGTATCCACCGCCGACGTTGCTCCTGCCGCAGACGCTGCTGCAACGCGATCGTCGCGAGCGTCATCGGCGCAGCTCCGCCAGCGAGACCGAGTAGCCGCCCGGCGCCGGCACGTTCTGGAACTGCTCCAGCCAGACTTTCATGGCCTGCTCGGGATCGACGTCGGCGAAGCGCTCGGGATACAACCACTTGGCGATCTGCAGCGCGCCGATGATCTTGGAGCAGCCGCCGGCCAGGTAATAGCTGATGTGGTAGATCTGTCCGCTGCGCACCGCTGGCAGGTTGCCGAATCCGGGTCGCGCGGCGATGCCGTCCAGCACCTGCCGGGAGAACGCGCGTGGATGCGGCAGGTATTGTGCCGGCTCGAGCTTGACGATCGCTTCCGGCTGGCGCGCGATGACTTCTTCCGGATCGACCGCGAAGCCCTGCACGGTGCCGCGCGCCGTCGACTGCCCGGCGATGGCGACGTCGCCGAATACGTTCTCGCCACCGCCCAGTTCCACCATGTCGTGCCAGCCTGATCCCCTGAGCAGGGTCTTGTAGTTGCCGACCTCTTCGATATAGACGCGCTTGCGCTTGACTCCCTTGAGGCGTTGCAGCAGCAAGTCGCGATAGCCGCGATAGAAGGCATTGAGCTTTTCCGCACGCTGCGGCTGGCCGAACAACTGCCCCAGCAGGGTGACGTTCTGCTCGTGCCTCAACACGTCCCAGGCGGTCACCACCACCACGGCGATGTTGAAATGCCCCAGTACCTCGGCAGCTTTCTGCCAGTCGCTGTTGCGTGGCAGGAAGACCGCTTGTGGGTGCATGGCGACGATGGCCTCGTAGTTGGGACTGGATTGGCCCTGTCCAGCCAGCATGGCCGGCGTGACGGTGGGCCAGTATGACTTGCCCCGCGCCGAGTCGATATCCACGCCCACCACCGCCGGCATGCCGCCGACGGCACGGACGAACTCGGTGGTGTAGCGGTTGAACACCACCACGCGCGTCAGCGGCACCGACAGGCTTAGTTCGCGGCCTACGTCGTCGCGGAAATGCAGTTGACCAGCCTGCTTCCCGAGGATGGCTGGCAGGGCGTCTTGCGCCTGTGCGTGCGCTACGAGCAGCGTTGCGTATGCCAGCAGGGCAGTTGCCAGCCATCGGGAGAAAATGGCAAGGCGGCTGGCCTGGCCGCCGTATTGCATCGAATCAGAACGCATAGTTCATTGTCAGCGTGTAGCTGCGCGGCGCGCCCAGTATCCACTGGGTCGACGAGTTGGCGTAGGTCGAGGCCGCATAGATCTTGTCGGCCAGGTTGTCGACGCGCAAGTCAAACTTCAGGCGTTCGCTGGGACGCCAGGCCAGGCCGGCATCCAGCACCGTGTAGGCCGGAAGACGGTTCTTCTGGGCGTTGTCGGAGTAGCGGTCGCTGACGTAGTGGGCGCCGGTGCGCACCTCCCATTGCGGCAAGAAGGCCCAGGCCACGAACAGGTTGCCGGTGCGCTTGGGGACGAACTGCGGCAGGTAGCCGTTGTACACCGTCACCGTATTGCCCGACGTGGTCGAGAAGTTGTCGAAGCGCGCCTGCAGTACCGAGGCGTTGGCTTCGATGCGCCAGTCGCGCGTCGGCTTGAAGGCGATCGTGGCTTCCAGGCCGCGCGAGGATTGTTGGCCGACCGTGTCCGACAGTAACGGCGTGCCGACGTTGGAGGTCAGCAGGTTGGACTTGATGATGCGATAGGCTGCCAATGTCCAGTCGAGCTTGCCGTCCCACAGCGACTGCTTCACGCCGACTTCCACCTGCTTGCCGCGCGACACCGCATATTGCATCTGCGAGGCGCTGATGCTGGCCAGCGATGTGGCGGGATCGGAGGCGACCGCGTATTGCGCGTACAGCGAGGTGTTGTGCACCGGCGTAAACACCACTCCGGTGTTCCATGACATGGCGTTGATGTTGCCCGTGGCGCTGGTGCCGCTGAGCATGTCGTCGCGCTTGCTCTGGTAGTTGTCGCCGCGCACGCCACCGGTGAGCGACCACTGGTCGGCCAGTTGGTGGCGGTCCTGCAGGAATACCCCAGCCTGGTCCAGCGTGACGCGGTACAGGTAGCGCATGGATGCCGTGGTGCCCTGCACGAAGCTACCCGACGAGGACGAGTTCGCACTGATGGTATTGGCGCCGGGGAAGTTGCCCGCGCTGTTGGTATTGTCGTTGCGATCGTAGGTCGAGCGGTTGAGGTCGAATCCGACTACCAGTTGGTTCTTGCGGCCCAGCAGATCACCGTTGATGGTGGCGTAGCCATGGTCGCCGTACTGGGTCTGGTAGCCGAGGATGTCGCGATAATTGGAGCGCGCGACGTTGCCGGTGACAGGATTGTAGGCGTAGGTATAGGTTTCCTTGTAGCGGCGCTCGTGCTTGATCAGATAGACGTCGTTGTTGAACACCACATCCGGCGTGAGCTGGTAGCGTGCGCGCAGATACGTGCGATTCTCGGTGAAGCGTACGTCGGCGTCGTCGACGTTGAAGTTCTTATAGCGCAGGCTAGGTACGTAGCTGCCGTTGGCGATGGGCGTACCTTCATAGCTGCCGGGATTGATGTCGCCGTAGTCGTTGGACAGGGTCAGCGTCAGGGCGTCGGTGGCCTTCCACGACAGGGCTGCAGAGACCGTGAGGCTGTCGTTGCGACCATGCTCCATCCAGCCGTCCGAACTGGTGCGACTGGCGTTGATGCGATAGGCCAGGCGGTCGTTGATCGCCCCGGTGCTGTCGATGGCCTGGCGCCACGTGCCGAAGGAGCCGGCCGACAATTGCACCTCATTGGATTGCTTGCTGAAGTCAGGCTTCTTGGGCACCACGTTGACGGCACCGCCGATGAAACCGGTGCCGTACAGTACCGAGGCCGGGCCGTTTAGGAATTCAACGCGCTCCACGTTCCATGGATCGAACGGGAAAGTCACCACACCGCCGGCGTTATAAAGCTGCATGCCGTCGTAGAGCTGCGAGATCGAATTGGGCCCGTAGAAGCCGCGCGCCGACAGCGAGTTGTTGCCGTTGCCGGAGAATGGCACCGAGGTAATACCAGGGGCGCGTGTCTCGGCGTCCAACAGAGTCTGGTAGCCGCGCTCGCGGATGGTGTCGCCGGAGATCACGGTGACGCTGGCCGGTGTCTCCAGCGGTGTCAGCTCAAGTCGGCCGCCGGCGGTGCTGGGCTTGTTGAGATCGCTCTCCTGCTGGGGCGAGACCACGATCTGGGGCAGCGCGGAATCGCTGCTGGCCTGGTTCTGCGCCCAGACGTGGGTAGCACTCATGGCGGCGCAGGCGCCGGCCAGTGCGACGGCCAGGCGCTTGCGCGAGGGCCGGATGGCGATGGACGAATGGAACTGAGCGGCGAGTGCCGTCCTCCCGATGGGTTTCTTCATTGACGCTTCCTGTTGGTGGCTGCCGTTTCATGTGCAGCAGCCGTTTCTTGTGGAGCGCGCCTCCCCGCGCGCTGCGATCAAGGGAGCAGGAAACGACGGTGTTTGCAACGGCCGGGATGAGACCAACGCACGAACGACGGCGCGCCATGGTCGCAGGAAATCCTGCGCCGTCAGGCAGGCTGTTATCTGATCCGGAAACGATATGGTCTTGCCAGGCAGTCGCGACACACCCCGGTCGCCTGCATCCATCCGTCCTGGCCGGTATCCGGGCTAACAGGACCGATTGCCACGCCTTCCCATATCTCTTGAGCAGATACAGTGGACCTTGGAAGCAACCTGCCGCAGGACATGCGGCGCCTGTTTTACCGTTGCGGGGGCAGCACACGTTGACCGCCGGCGATGCCGACGCGTGTTTCCCGTTTAACTGCGGCCGGGAATCCGGCCGCGAGCACCAAAACGCCGGTATGGTACCTGTTAAGACCGCGAATAGGCAATTCAATCGCTGGCGGCTCCAATTATTCAGGTCAGCTTCTGGCCGAGGCTGTGTAAAAACGTTGGGGGTTTTTAATCAATCTAATAATCGACCTCTCAGATCAAGCCGTATTCAATTTTCTCGATTCCGGGAGGGGGCTCCCTACCCATGATTTCCTAGGAGATTTGCTTTTTTACACAGCCTCGGCCTTTATCGGACCTATTTCTCGTCCCAATTTCCGATTCCACTGGTTCATGCTGCGATGGCAGCAATGCCAATAGCGTCTTCCAATCGGTTGTGTAGTGCGATATTACTTTCTCGAGGCGCACCGCCCAGCGATGGGGGCCGGCGGCGCTGGCCAGGCCCATGGCGTCGAGGTGGAAACATTTGTTGGTGCTGTCGAAGGCGGCTATGAGCCGGCCGATGGCATCTCGGACACGCTGCTGGCAAAGAGCGTCCCCTGGCGAGCCTGCCCCTGTACCAGGTCCATAAGCATGTTGCCGGCTTTCTTGAGGAATTCGGGACGGTAGACTCGACGCAGCCGCATCGAGCGGCCCTGGAAATCACGCGCAAGTCATAGGTTGGCTCGTACAGCGATGCAGTCCGGCCGTTGTCGTATTGCGGCTCGGCCAGCTTGAAGCGCTCTGTCTCGACGAAGACAGATACGGCACGCCACAGGTGGAGACCTGTGCTCACAGCTTTTCAGCGACGCGGGTGGCATAAGTGGTCGCCGACTCCTCTATCTCGTGTAGTCCTGATACGCGTTCGCCATAGGAGCGCGATGAGACGACCTGCGGTGCATCCCGCCGCCGGGTGGGGAGACCGGCGTGCGGCCGGTGCTAGATGTGCAGGCCCAGCAGTCCTCGGCGAACTGGATGGCCGGCACGGGCTGTAGGGGGGGGGGCTCCTTGGCGGGATTGGCGCGGGGTAGGTGAGGCGTGACATGTTGATAACGGGCAACTACAATCGGTCATAAATACTGTATATGTATACAGTATAAATCACTTTTCCGGCCCTGCGCGCGCGGTTGCCCCCACCCCGCGCCTGCCCGCTATATAGGTCGGTTTTGACTCAAATTTGCGTCAGACGCGGAGGCGCGCCCAGTCTGGCCTGGCGCGCCAACTGGCAGACATCGGATCTGACGCATTTTGACGCACTTAGAAGGCATTTTTTCTTTGCACTAGTCGAGCCAGCTACCTTCTTCTCCAACTTGGCCGAACTAATCACTCTCCAAAGCGCCTCCACTTTCTAATATCTTCCACCCGTTTGGAGACAAGATATTCCTGCGACCTGGCGTACAAAAGAGGCCAGATCGTTCCACTGTTCTTGCGCTCCCCAACCTCGAAAAGGGTCCAGGCCTCAGCGTATGCAAGCCATTGGATTTGTGCTTGGTCAAAGAATGCCAGTTCCTCATCATCAAGATTGGATCGAAGATTCTCGATGGCAACATTAAGTTCATCACGCGCTCTCTCTAGGGATTCGCCCGCAGCAATATTCATTTCAGTCTGCGTAAGGGGGGCGTTCGGATGCAAAACCCCGGAAATAAATTCATCCGCAGCTTTCAAGAAAAGCACGCAATTTTCGAAGCAACGTGCTATTTCCTCAGCATCTATGACATATGCCGAAGCAATTTCATGACAAATGATGTGGCGAAGTTCAAATGTTCTTTCTACGTCTTTAAAAACCGTGTCAGCGACTAACAAAATGGGCCTAGCGGTCTGGCCTAAGACCTCATGTGCCCAACGATCTTGCACCGTGCGCAGTTCATTCAAAAAGTCAGCGCCGATAAGAGACTTAAAAGCCTTCTCTATGTGCGCCAAGCGGCTCAGGGGCACGTTGTGGGCGATGAGCTCTCCGACAGTGATCGTTTTTCCGTGAATCGCTCGTACCAAAGAAAAGTCTAACTTTGTTGACTCGAGCAGCTTGTCCGCGTTCGACAGGAATGGCTCACCTGAGTCAATCAAATCTCTAATTGCCATCCGAAAATAGCCTTCCAAGCACCCTATTAGGGCCACTGGAAAATAGCGGCGCAATTCATGCTGGTCCGGCGTCGTTTGCGAAAAAGCATTATTGATCGATGAAAGCCGCGATGGTAGTTCCGCTATTGCAGTTCCAAACTGACGTCGTTGCCTTACGTCTGATATCTCTTGAATAATATCTCGTACGTTCCCCATTTCGTTCCTCTCCGATTGAAGTTCTCGGTAGCTTTAAAAGCCCTAAGACGGACCACATAAATAACACTTCCACTGCCATTACGCTGTAGCCCGCGCAAGCTGTTCCCGCCGCTCGATCAGGAAATCCATCAAGACCCTTGTTTTGGCCGGCATCTGTGCCCGTGACGGCACATAGAGGTAGAAGCCCGGGAACGGCGGGCACCACGGCGCGAGCACCCGCACTAGCGTGCCCTCGGCCAGATGCTGGCGCACGCACAGGTTGATGTGCTGCACCAGTCCGACACCTTGGAGCGCTGCGCGCAGCATGCTGTCGTCATCGTTGAACACGGCATTACCTTTGGGATCCAGCACCACGGTGCGCTTCTCTGTATCGGGTGAAGTGAATGACCAGCGGTCGATCGTGCCGCTGGACGTGAATCGATAGGCTAGGCAGTTGTGCTGCATCAGATCGGCTGGTGTTTGCGGTACGCCATGGTGCTTGAAATATCCTGGCGAACCTACGATGGCCATCTCCAGTGGCGGCGTAATCGGCACGGCCACCATGTGCTCATCCAGGCTCTCTCCCAAGCGGATACCCGCATCCAAGCCATCGGCCACGATATTGGAGAAGCCGTCGTCCATGACCAGTTCCAGGCGCAGCTTGGGGTAGCGCGCGAGGAATGTCGCCATATGCGGCTCGACCAGCAACCGTGCCGCGATCCGTGAAGAGTTCATGCGGATCAGGCCCGAAGGCTCGGCGTGTGTTTCGCCTAGTTCCGCAACTGCGCGCTCGATGGCGCTCAGTGCGGGCTGCAGGACATCCAGCAGCCGCTGACCTTCCTCCGTCAGCGACATGTCCCGCGTGGTGCGGTTAAGCAGACGCACATTCAGATGCTGCTCCAACGCCTTCAGGTGCTGGGAGAGGGCGGCGCGCGTCACCTCCATCTCCGTAGCAGCCTTGGTGAAGCTGCAATGGCGGGCGATGTGGGCGAACCACGTCAGGGCGGAGGCAAGCGAGGGTTCTATCGGCATTTGTTTAGTTTGGCTAAACACTGATGTATTTAAAAGCGTATTTATTAATACCAATCCTATACCTACTATTACATCCAGTCCACGTCATCTGTGTGTCCTGTCAATCACTACCGGAGAACCCCATGTCCAATGTCACTTTCAAGAATCTCAACGGCCAAGGCATCACCATGGCGGCCGTCGTCCATTTCCCCGCAGGCTTCGATGCATCCAAGAAATATCCCGCCGTGGTTGTTTCGCATCCAGGTGGTGGCGTGAAGGAGCAAACTGCCGGCCTGTACGCTGGAAAACTGGCTGAAAATGGACTCATTGCCATCGCGTTCGACCGTTCCTACCAGGGCGAGAGCACCGGTGAGCCGCGCCAGTTGGAGAATCCCTACGTCAGCACCGAAGACGTGAGTGCAGTCATCGATTACCTGACCACGCTGCCCTATGTGGATCAAGACAAGATCGGCGCCATGGGCATCTGCGCAGGCGCCGGCTACAGCGCCAACGCCGCCATCAATGATCGTCGCATCAAGGCGCTGGGCATGGTGAGTGCCGTGAACATCGGCCAGATGTTCCGCAATGGCTGGGAAAACATGGTCAAGGACGCTGATGCGCTGCCCTACCTAGAAGCGGGTTCCGCGGCCCGCACGGCCGATGCCAATAAAAACAGCATGGTCACCATCCCGCTGGCTCCGCTGACGGAAGAAGACGCACCCAACGCCGAGTTGCGCGGTGCCTGGGAGTACTACCATACGCCCCGCTGCGAGCATCCCAACGCCCCCGGCTTCACGCTGGCGCGCAACCTGACACAGATTATCACCTACGACGCCTACAACAAGGCCGAAGCCTTCCTGACTCAGCCCATTCTGGCTGTGGCCGGCAGCAAGGCGGGTAGCAAGTGGATGAGCGATGACCTGATCGCCCGTGCTGCCAGCAAGGACAAGACGCTGCATGTCGTCGAAGGCTCCGATCACATGGATCTGTACGACGTGCCGCAATACGTGGACGAGGCCGTATCGAAGTTAGCCCCGTTCTTCCAGGCCAAGCTGAAATAAGCCCATCACTAACCAACACGGAGCCATCCATGAGCAACGTCAAGACTGTCTCTTATCGCAACCTGGGCTGGCAAACCGCCGCCGACATCTATTTTCCACCGGGCTTCGACGACAAGAAGAAGTACCCGGCTATCGTCAGCACGCACCCCATCGGCAGTTGCAAGGAGCAGACCGCCGGAAACATCTACGCCAAGGGGCTAGCCGAAGCGGGCTTCATCGTGCTGGTGCATGACGCGAGTTTCCAGGGGGACAGCGGCGGCACGCCGCGCTTCATCGAAGACCCGGCTATCCGGGTCTCTGACATACGCTTCGCGGTGGACTACCTGCAATCACTGCCCCATGTAGATGCCGAGCGCATTGGTGCCATCGGCGTGTGCGGCGGTGGCGCCTACACGGTGCATGCTGGCATCACTGACCACCGCATCAAGGCGCTCGTGTCCATCACCGGCGTCAACTACGGCCGCCTGATCCGCGAAGGCTTCGCCCAGTTTAAGCCGCGCGAATTGGCCGCTAATATTGCGCAGATGCGCACGGCACAAGCCCAAGGCGCAGAGCACGATGCAGCCAACCTGCTGCCCGAGTCCGTGGACTCCGCCAAGCAGGCCGGCATCACCGACATCGATGTGCTGGAGGCCACCGACTACTACAAGACCACCCGCGGCCAGCAACCCAACGGCGCTACCAGCCAGTTGATGTCGTTCAGCGGCGCCGCGTTGGGCTGGGATGCTTTCACCAACGCCGAAGTGCTGCTGATCCAGCCGCTGATGGTTGTGATTGGCGATAAGCCCGGAGGCTTTGGCGCCTACCGCGACGGCTGGGAGATCTACAGCCGCGCCGCTTCGACCAACAAGCAAATTGTTGTCGCCGAGGGCTGGTCGCACTACGACCTCTACGACAAGCCCGAGCCGGTGGCCATCGCCATGGCCAAGGTGATTCCCTTCTTCAAGGATAACCTGTAAGGCCTTGCGGCACTTCAGCAGCGGATGACTGCGGCCACTCCAGGGGGACGCGAAAGCGTGTGCCGGAGTGGAGGAATATGGAAAGAAACCGATATGAAAAACATCCTCATCCTTGGTGCTAGCGGCCAGATCGCCCAGTGGGTGGTCAATGCGCTGGCAACTGACCAGAACGTACACCAGACCCTGCTGCTGCGCGATCCTAAGAAACTGACGGGTCGAGAGCCTATGAATTCCAAGATCGTGATCGGCAATGTGCTGGACAAGAAACTGCTCAGGAGTGCTATGGATGGGCAGGACATCGTCTATGCCAACCTGACTGGCGAAGACCTGGACAAACAGGCCCAGGTCGTTATCGCCACTATGCAGGCCAAAGGCGTCAAACGCCTAGTCTTTGTGCTGTCATTGGGCATCTACGACGAAGTACCAGGCAAGTTTGGCAAATGGAATAACGCCACGATCGGGGGGAATCTCAAGCCTTTTCGCCGCGCGGCCGACCTGATCGAAGCCACGGGCCTCCAGTACACGATCCTGCGTCCGGCCTGGCTGACGGACGAAGACGAGCAGGACTACGAAATCACGGCCAAGGGTCAACCTTTCAAGGGCACTGTGGTGTCGCGCAAGAGCGTGGGCGACCTGATCGCCAAAGTCATTGCGAATCCCGAACTGCATGTGGGCGAGAACCTTGGCGTGAACAAGCCCCACAGCGACGGCGACAAACCGTACTTCATGTAAAGTGAGATCGAAGACACTCAAGTGCTTTGCATTCCTCCCTGGTGGCTTTAACGGGACGAAACTGGCCACTATTAAATCGCTGGGGTGGTGCCTGAATCGGCGAACTGGTGGTTCCGTTAAATCGCCGAGGAGGCTCCTTTACGGAGAATACTCGGACTCACCGAGAAGGCGTTTTCGATGCGCAGCGTAGTTTGCCCATGCTAGCCGAGTAAGTTGATCTGCTCCACGTTATGATAGCGCTCATCGAGGCGTAAAATGGGGAGGGCTATGAGGGCGCGTTCGCTCGTAATACTTGACAAAGCCGTGGCAGCGATGGTGGCCGCGATAGAGATTTATAACAAGCCGGTATTTATGTATCGAGAAGAAACCTTTGCTGTGCTCGCCATAAATGCCTGGGAACTCCTGCTCAAGGCAAAATGGCTGAAGGATCACGGCAACAAACTTGCCAGCCTGTATGTCCCCGATACGAGTGCTGCTAAACAGGCAGTATCAAAGAGTTCTTCCAAAACCCCGCGGCCACGCTATAAGACCAATCGAGCAGGAAACTCCATGACACATAGTCTCGATCATTTTGTCAAAGGCCTCGTTGCCAGCAAGGCCTTGGACTTGGAGGTGGAGCGAAATCTGCTGGCACTTACGGAGGTCCGAGATAATTCTATTCACTTCTACAACGACAACCCTAATTTGTCGGAGCGTCTGCAGGAATTAGGCACGGCCGCAGTAAAAAATTTTGTGATTGCGAGCCAGGATTGGTTCTCAATGGACTACGCTGATTACAACTTCCATCTCATGCCGCTGGCCTTCTTCAATCCCGCCGCCGACGCAGAAGCGATTGTATTGACAAGAGAGCAAAGGCGTGTCGTCAGCTACATTGAGAACATGGAGACAAACAGCGAGAGCAAGCGACACTATGCGGTATCAGTAAATGTGAGCTTGAAGTTTGTTCGCTCAACTGCTAGCCACGCTATGGCTGTGCAGCTTTCCAATGATCCAGATGCGATGCCAATCCATATGACTGAGGACCAAATAACGGCCCGCTACCCACTCAGTTATGATCGGCTTCAGAAACGCTGCCGAGAGCGATACAGCGATTTTCTAGCGAATGACAAGTTTCACGGACTCAGAGTTTCAGTCGCGCAGGATCCCAAATATTGCAGGGTGCGCGAACTGGATCCAGGCAACCCCAAAACCTTGAAGAAAGTATATTTTTCTGAGTCAATTTTGACTTTCTTCGATAAGCACTATCAGAAGAAATAAGGGCGAGCGGACGTTAAACGATGCCCCTTACTAAAGCCTACAGTCGCATGTAGAGAATTAAAGGGCGTTGTAATGAATAAGAAAAAGAGGGGGAAAGATGCTTAAAGCAGTAAAGCAGCGATGGATTTATTTGGGCGGCTTGTTCAAAGAAAATGTCGGTTGGCAAATAATCGCTACCTTGTGGGTGCTATGGGGAATTGCTGCCTTCTATAGAGACGAAATTGCCTTACTTGGAGATGAGCCGGGATTCAAGGTTTTAAATTTTATTTTGTCCATTTCGCCGGTATGGCAGGGAATGCTTGTTGCTGCTTTCCTTCTTGCTTGGCTATTCGAATCTTCCTATCGAATGTCTCAACGGCAGGAAATAGTCCTTGATGAACTCAGTAAAGTGGATCGTAACGATTTATGCCGTATGTTGAACGGTTTTTATTACCAAAACACGTTTTACTACAAAGCGGAGGTCACGCTATGTAAGAGGTTCCAAGGGAAATTTGAGATTGAACAGCTGAGAGATGTTTATACAGAGATTGAAGTAAGGGCTCCAAAATACGCTTGGGCCACGATCCGCTTGAGGTGGTCAAATAGCGATCAATTGAACGCCAAATACCAATTTTATATTCAAGATGGAAACGGAAATCTTCATCAAATAGAAAATATTTACGAAGACCTTCCCGTTTTCCTGAATGATAAGTCTACTTTCTCCCTTAAGCTGGATTGGGATGAGCGGTATGTCATTGAGGAGCATGCAGACTTGCTGGTCACTATAAGTTCCTGGCGGAAATAGTGCGATCTGCAGCGGAATATTTTCCTGAACCAACGGACATAGCTGAATTGGCCTACTGTATGCATAAACATGGGGGGCTGGTGTCAATCTGCGGCCCGTTGCTTGAATGTGCCTTTGCCTCCTAATTCGCTGGATCGAGTCCTGCCTAGCAGCCTAGGTTGGTATCGGAACGATTCGAGAATGCTAGCAGCGCAAACTTTTTTGCGGAAAAAATAGCTTTTTGCGGAACTACGCTGCGGCCGCTTACGATCCTACAATTGGCCTTAAAGCTTGTAGTGGTGCCTGAGGCCGGGGTCGAACCGGCACGCCCCCTTCCGGGTAAGCGGCGGATTTTAAGTCCGCTGTGTCTACCAATTTCACCACTCAGGCGCTAGTGGATGCCGGCAATGGCTGCCGGAAAAGGCAGGCATTATAGCAGCGACTTGCCTGGCGTCATTCGTTTTTTCCTGAGGAAAATCGCCTGAACCGACATGGCACCGGCATCGCTGCCCTCGCCATGCCGCGATGCGCTGCATGGGAGATCCGTTTCGCGCAAGCCGGACGCCCATTTCCCGCAGACAAGTCGCTTCAAGATAGTAGAATGTCGGCTTCTACCACCAGAAAATCCGCGACCATGACTGAAGCCGTAGTCAAGACCGTGCAGTGCATCTCGCCCGCCGGGTTGCACACGATGGCCTACAAGGAGTGGGGCGATGCCCGCAATCCCAATGTGCTGCTGTGCGTGCATGGGGTGACGCGCGTCTCTGACGATTTTGACCGCATGGCCCGCGAGCTGTGCGATACCTATCGCGTGGTCTGCCCGGATGTGGTCGGCCGCGGCCGCTCCGGTCGCCTGGCCAATCCGCAGTACTACACCGTGCCGCAATACATCAGCGACATGGTGACCCTGCTGGCGCGTCTGGATGCGGAGATCGTCGACTGGTTCGGCACTTCCATGGGCGGACTGATCGGCATGGGCCTGGCTTCCTTGCCGGACAATCCGATCCGGCGCCTGGTCTTGAATGACATCGGTCCGTCCATCAACGGTGCGGCATTGGCCCGCATCGGGGACTACATCGGCCAGGATGTGCGCTTCGACAGTTTCGATGAGGCTGCCCAGTACATCCGAACCATCTCCGCCAGCTTCGGCGCGCATAGCGACGAAGAGTGGCACAAGCTGGCCAAGGACGTGCTGCGCCAGAACGCGGAGGGCAAGTGGGTGCGCCATTACGATCTCGGGCTGGCCGTGCCGTTCAAGCTGACCACGCCCGAGGCGGCCAGTGCGGCCGAGCAGATGCTGTGGGCGGCCTATGATGCGATCCGCTGTCCGACCCTGTTGGTGCGCGGCGCCCAGTCCGACCTGCTCTTGCCCGAGGTGGCGCAGGAAATGACCCGGCGCGGCCCCAAGGCCAGGCTGGTGGAATTGCCCGATGTCGGCCACGCGCCGACCTTCATGCATGCGCCCCAGATCGAGGTTGCCCGGCAGTTCTTGCTGGGCTGACGATTTTTATTGCAATTGAACCAGCCGGCCCCGCAGGGCCGGGTATCACCACGAAGGAAATCCCATGTCCGTACAACGTCTGCACGTCGGCAAGCGTCTCTCCGAAGTCGCCATCCACAATGGCACCGTCTACCTGGCTGGCCAGATCGCCGAAGACACCACCCAGAACATCGAAGGCCAGACCCGCGAGGTGCTGGGCCATATCGACCGCCTGCTGGCCGAATCTGGCAGCGACAAGAGCAAGATCCTGTCGTGCCAGATCTTCCTGTCCGATGTGAAGGATTTCGCTGGCATGAACGCCGTCTGGGATGAGTGGGTGGCCGATGGCAATGCGCCTCCGCGCGCCACGGTGGAAGCCAAGCTGGCCCGTCCTGAACTGCTGGTGGAAATCATCATCGTCGCCGCACAGAAGTAATCGTTTATGGTTTCGGTAGCAAGTACACAGGGTGAGGGACTGGCGGCCATTACCGCCGGACTCGGTCCTGAGGATGTGGCGCGGGTCGAGCAGGCCCTGGCCGAGCTCGAACCGCTGTATGCCGACAGGCAGATCCTGTCCGGGCAGGATGCCTTGCAGTTCTCCTTCTCTGTGGCCACAGTACTGACCTCGCTCAATGTCGATGCGGCCACCCGCATTGCCGGGCTGGCTTTCGAGGTGCAGATGCTGCATCCCGAACTGGAAGAAAAGCTCGAAGAGCGCTTCGGCAAGGAAATCGCCGACCTCATCGGCAATGTGCGCCAGTTGATGCGCTTCCATGGCCCCAGCTTCCAGCCCCAGAACCAGGAAGTCCTGCGTGGCAAGAATGCCGCCCAGCAGGCCGCTGCCCAGGTGGAGACGCTGCGCAAGATGCTGCTGGCGATGGCCACCGACATGCGTGCTGTGCTGGTGCGCCTGGCCTCGCGCGTGGCGACCCTGCGCTACTTTGCCGAGACCAAGCAGGAAAACGAGGCCAGCGCGCAATATGCGCGCCAGACCTTCGACCTCTATGCGCCGCTGGCCAACCGGCTGGGGATCTGGCAACTGAAATGGGAGTTGGAGGATCTGTCGTTCCGCTTCCTGGAGCCGGTGACCTACAAGCGCATCGCCAAGATGCTGGAAGAGAAGCGCCTGGAGCGCGAGGCCTTCGTCGCCAACGCCATCGCACGCCTGCGTGCCGAGATGGCGGCCCAGGATATCCGTGCCGAGGTCAGTGGCCGCCCCAAGCATATCTACAGCATCTGGAACAAGATGCGCGGCAAGTCCATCGACTTCTCCGAGCTCTACGATGTGCGGGCTTTCCGCGTCATCGTCGACGACGTCAAGACCTGCTACGCGGTGCTGGGCATCGTGCATGACATCTGGACGCCGATCCCGGAAGAGTTCGACGACTATATCTCCCGCCCCAAGCAAAACGGTTACCAGTCCCTGCACACCGTGGTGGTGGCCGAGGATGGCCGGGCGCTGGAGGTGCAGATCCGTACCCACGAGATGCACCATTTCGCCGAATACGGCGTGGCGGCGCACTGGCGTTACAAGGAAAGCGGCAGTTCCAATTTCTCGGCGCAGAAATATGACGAGAAGATCGCCTGGTTGCGTCAGTTGCTGGCCTGGAAGAATGAAGTCACTGACGCCGTGGTGGACCAGGAAGAGGTGCGTCGCGACTGGGTGGAAAAGCTCAAGTCGGCCACCCTGGACGAGCGCATCTATGTGCTCACTCCCCAGGCACGCGTGATCGAGCTGCCCAGTGGGGCGACACCCATTGATTTCGCCTATCACCTGCACAGCGATGTCGGCCATCGTTGCCGAGGTGCCAGGGTCGATGGGGTGATGGTGCCGCTGAACACGGTACTCAAGAATGGCCAGACGGTCGAGATCATCACGGCCAAGAACGGGCCGGGCGTGGGGCCTTCGCGTGACTGGCTCAGCCCGGGCTATGCGGTCAGTTCGCGCACCCGTTCCAAGATCCGCGCCTGGTTCAACGCCATCGAGCAGCAGGAAACCCTCTCGGTCGGCCGTGGCCTGCTGGAAAAGACCCTGCAGCGTGAAGGCAAGACCGCCGTCAACCTGGAAGAACTGGCGCAGAAGCTGGGCTTTGCCAAGGTCGATGACCTGTGCCTGTCGCTGGCCAAGGAAGAATTCAGCCTGCGTCATGTCGAGCAAGCCTTACATGAAGGGGAGGAAAAGAAGCCCGAGATCGACGATGAGGCGCTGATCACGCGCAAGAGCCGCGCCTCCAGCATTGTGCAGGGGGCCAAGTCGGGCGTGCTGGTGGTGGGGACCGACGGTCTGCTGACGCAACTGGCGCGCTGCTGCAAGCCGGCGCCGCCGGATGCGATTGCCGGCTTTGTCACGCGCGGCAAGGGTGTCTCCATCCATCGGGTGAGCTGCAAGAATTTCGCCGAGATGAGTGCCCATGCGCCCGAACGGATCATCCAGACCACCTGGGGTGCGCCGGTGCGCGATACGGTCTACCCGGTCGATATCTTCGTGCTGGCCAGCGACCGCCAGGGCTTGTTGCGGGATATCTCCGATATCTTCTTGCGCGACAAGATCAATGTGATCGGTGTGAGCACGCAAAGCGCCAAGGGTCATGCGCGCATGACCTTCACTGCCGAGATCGGCTCGACCGAGCAATTGCAGAAGGCGTTGACGGTGATTCGCGAGGTCAGGGGCGTGATCGAGGCGAAGCGGCAGTAGCCGCTTGATGGCATGCCGGTAGCTCGGGTGGAGAAGGGGAGATGGTAAATATTTTCACTTTTTTATCTTTTACCCCTTGGCAAATATAGGAAAGCCTCCTATACTCTCGCTTCTTCGTTAGGCGCGTAGCTCAGCTGGTTAGAGCACTACCTTGACATGGTAGGGGTCGTTGGTTCGAGTCCAATCGTGCCTACCAATTCTTCTGGAAAGCGAAGGATTGGAAGCGAAGTCAAATTCAAAAGGAGGCGCGTTTGCGGCTTCCTTTTTTATTTCCGGCCTTCCATTTCCTGCTTTTGACTTCCTTTTTTCCAAGCCTTGTCCGCCATCGTCGCGGCCGGGGAGTTTTTTCTTGCCCGGTTCTGTTGTTGCTCAAGCGAGGCGCGAATTTTCGCTCTTGTCGTTAGACTGTTTCGTGGGAGCATCAAAAAATGCTTTAAACTTGCGAACGAAATTTTTGTGAGTTTGTTTGGCAAACTCTTAACCTTGCGGAAGAACGAATTTTCCTATGGCGGCAGATGATCAATATTTCCTCGTGGTGGATGACTTTTCGACGATGCGTCGGATCGTCAGCGGCCTCCTGAAGGAGCTTGAATACAACAAGATCGTGGAAGCCGATGATGGCTCTTCCGCGTTGAAGGTTCTTGAAGCGGGTACCTTGCCGGTCACCTTCGTCCTGACCGACTGGAACATGCCGGTCATGGATGGGCTGGAGTTGCTCAGGAAGATCCGTGGCACGCCCTCGCTGGCGCACTTGCCTGTACTGATGATTACCGCTGAGGCCAAGAAAGAGAACATCGTCATGGCGGCCCAGGCGGGTGCGGATGGCTATATTGTCAAGCCGTTCAATGCGGCTACGCTGAAGGAAAAGATCGAGAAGATCCTGGCGCGACGCGCCCACCTCGCGAAAGCCTGAGCGCACCCGCAGGCGTGGCCTGAAATGATGAAACGGCATCACGGGATGCCGTTTTTTTTATGGGGTCGGGTTTGGCCGGGGGAGGGGCGGGGCTCAGAGGCTGAAGTAGCGGATCACATTGCCGCGTGTCCAGGACTTGATTTCCTTGCCTTCCAGCAGGACGCGGTACTCTTCGTAGTGTTCGCCGTTATCCTGTGCAATTGTCCGGCTTTGCAGCGTGTATTCGACGTTGTTGATGATCGTCTGGTGTTCGACGCTGTTCGTGGTCTCGGGCATGATGCTGTCCTCCTGCAAATCGGTTGGGATCCTAGCACGCGGTGTGGCCGTTCGGGCGGTGTGTGCGGTGTAAAGTCCTTCTTTTGCTCTTGTAAATCATGTGATCCACCAAGGGTCGCGACGCAGCGGCTTGGTCCCTGTGATCGCAGCGTTTCAGTTTCGTGCGGCTTGGGGGCTTGCGTCAAGTGTTCATAGGGGAGGGCTGGCGGCGAGATGTGTGAACTTGTCGGGGAGATTGAATTAATTTGCTATAATTGAGAACTATGTCGCGTATTCACCTGGCAATCAGGTGGCAAAGACGCGATTCAACTCCCAATTCTGTAAGAGCGAGAAAGGCAAGCCGGTTATGACACCGCGAACTACCACCGAGGTTTTCACGCGACGCTAGTCGGGTTCTTTTTCGTCTCAAGAAAAAGCGCGGCTGGTCCGCGTTTTTTTTCGTCCGTCTTTTTGATATCACCTTAACAGGCTAGGCAGCGACGCTGCCCACATGGAGTGCAAAATGGTTTCAGTTCGTCTTCCCGATGGTTCCCAACGCCAGTTCGATGGTCCGGTGACGGTGGCGCAGGTCGCCGCCAATATTGGTACCGGCCTGGCCAAGGCCGCACTGGCTGGCCGTGTTGACGGCAAGCTGGTCGACACCTCCTTCCTGATCGCCCAGGATGCGGAGCTGGCCATCATCACCGACAAGGATGCCGATGGCCTGGAAGTGATCCGTCACTCCACCGCCCACTTGCTGGCCTATGCCGTCAAGGAATTGTTCCCCGATGCCCAGGTCACCATTGGCCCGGTCATCGACAATGGTTTCTACTACGACTTCTCGTACAAGCGCCCCTTCACGCCCGAAGACCTGCAGGCCATCGAGAAGAAGATGGCCGAACTGGCCAAGAAGGATGAGCCGGTCACCCGCAAGGTGTTGCCGCGCGACGAGGCGGTGGCCTACTTCAAGTCCATCGGCGAGGCCTACAAGGCTGAGATCATTGCTTCCATTCCGCAGAACGAGGATGTCTCGCTCTACACCGAGGGCAGCTTCACTGACCTGTGCCGCGGTCCGCACGTGCCCTCCACCGGCAAGCTCAAGGTATTCAAGCTGATGAAGCTGGCCGGCGCCTACTGGCGTGGCGACTCCAACAACGAGATGCTGCAGCGTGTCTACGGTACCGCCTGGGCCAAGAAGGAAGACCAGGAAGCCTACCTGCACATGCTGGAAGAGGCCGAAAAGCGCGACCACCGCAAGCTGGGTCGCGCGCTGGACCTGTTTCACTTCCAGGACGAGGCGCCGGGCCTGATCTTCTGGCACCCCAAGGGTTGGACCATCTGGCAGCAGGTCGAGCAATACATGCGTCGCGTCTATCAAGATAATGGCTACCAGGAAGTGAAGGCGCCGCAGATCCTGGATCGTTCCCTGTGGGAAAAGACCGGTCACTGGGAAAACTATCGTGAAAACATGTTCACGACCGAGTCCGAAAACCGTGCCTACGCGCTCAAGCCGATGAACTGCCCGGGCCATATCCAGATCTTCAATTCCGGCCTGCACAGCTATCGCGACCTGCCGCTGCGTTACGGCGAGTTCGGCCAGTGCCACCGCAACGAGCCCTCCGGCGCGCTGCACGGCATGATGCGCGTGCGCGGCTTTACCCAGGATGACGGTCACATCTTCTGTACTGAAGACCAGGTGCAGGAAGAAGTGGCAGCCTTCAACCGCGTGGTGCGCGAAGTCTACGATTGCTTCGGTTTCAAGGAAGTGGCCGTGAAGCTGGCCCTGCGCCCGGAGAAGCGCATCGGCGCCGAGGAAGTCTGGGACAAGGCCGAAAACGCCCTGCGCGAAGCCATTCGCGCCTCCGGATCGGAGTGGGAAGAATTGCCGGGCGAGGGCGCCTTCTATGGTCCCAAGATCGAATACCACCTGAAGGATTCGATCGGTCGTTCCTGGCAGTGCGGCACCATGCAGGTGGACTTCTCGATGCCGGCGCGCCTGGGGGCAGAATATGTCACCGAAGACAACAACCGCAAGGTGCCGGTGATGTTGCACCGTGCCATCGTCGGTTCGCTGGAGCGCTTCATCGCCATCCTGATCGAAAACCACGCCGGTGCGATGCCCTTGTGGCTGGCGCCTACGCAGGTTGTCATCCTGAATATTTCCGATGCGCAAGCAGAATATGTGCAGAACGTTGCACAAACGCTGAAAAAACAAGGGTTTAGGGTCGAGACCGATTTGCGCAACGAGAAGATTACCTATAAAATACGGCAGCATTCCATTCAGAGGCCGCCCTATATCCTGGTTGTCGGCGATAAGGAACGGGATGCCAACACAGTGGCCGTGCGTGCGCGGGGCAATGTCGATCTGGGCGTGATGTCCATCGACACCTTGGTGGAACGCCTCAGGGATGAGGTCAACGCCAAAGCCTGATACGAGGAAGCCGGAGGCTTCCTTCCCAGCGCAACCGCACGGCTTAATTTATTGGATTTTAAAAGGAAACTGCAATAGCTACTGACAAGTCGCATCGCCTCAACCGCGAGATCACTGCGCCGGAAGTGCGCCTTTCGGGTGTCGACAACGAGCCGCTGGGCATCGTGAGCCTGGCCGAAGCCTTACGGCTTTCCGAAGAGGCTGAAGTCGATCTGGTCGAGATTGCGCCGACGGCGCAACCTCCCGTCTGCCGCCTGATGGACTACGGCAAGTTCAAGTACCAGGAGCAGAAGAAGGCGCACGAGGCCAAGCTCAAGCAGAAGGTCATCCAGGTCAAGGAAGTCAAGTTCCG
>JAFAMT010000002.1 GCA_019233085.1 Herbaspirillum sp. | reverse complement strand
GACTGGACCGTCGGGCAGCAATGGCTGCTGGAACTGGTCGATACGATTGCCTGAAGCCTTTGCTGGCTGACAACGTCATGCCACTTTGATGTCGCATATCGACGACTCCTTATGCGATTTTCTTCTAAAGGAATGCAAAAAATTTCGTTCTCTTTATAACTATCGGGTGCGAATATCGCTCACCTATAGTCGCATTTGTAATAAAAAGAGAACGACATGTCCGCTTCCCCAGTTTCCATTGCCGCCCCCCGGGTCGCAGCCGCGCCGGCTGCCAGCGCCCGCGGCCGGCGCGTCCTGCCGGGGTTCCGGCTGTCGGTGGGTTTCACCATCTTCTACCTGGCGCTGATCGTACTGATTCCGCTCTCGGCGCTCTTCCTCAAGACCTTCACCCTGACCTGGGGCGGGTTTGTGGAGGCAGTGACCTCGCCGCGGGTGATGGCCTCCTACCGGCTCAGCTTCGGTGCGTCGCTCATCGGTGCCTTCCTCAACGTGATCTTCGGTGGCATCGTGGCCTGGGTGCTGGTGCGCTACCGCTTCCCCGGCAAGCGCATCATCGATGCCCTGGTGGACCTGCCCTTTGCCCTGCCCACGGCGGTGGCCGGCATCGCGCTGACCACGCTGTATTCGCAGAACGGCTGGTTGGGCAAGCTGCTGGCGCCCCTGGGTATCAAGGTGGCCTTCACGCCCCTGGGCGTGCTGGTGGCGCTGACCTTCATCGGCCTGCCGTTCGTGGTGCGTACCGTGCAACCGGTGCTGGAAGAGGCCGAGCGCGAGCTCGAAGAAGCCGCCGCCAGCCTCGGTGCCAGCCGCTGGCAAACCTTTACCCGGGTGATCCTGCCGACCATCCTGCCGGCCCTGCTGACCGGGTTTGCGCTGGCCTTCGCGCGTGCCTCGGGCGAGTACGGCTCGGTGGTCTTCATCGCTGGCAACATGCCGATGGTTTCCGAGATCACGCCGCTGTTCATCGTCACCAAGCTGGAGCAATACGACTATGCCGGCGCGACCGCCATCGCCATGGTGATGCTGGTGGTGTCCTTCGTGCTTCTGCTGACCATCAACCTGTTGCAAGCCTGGACCCGCAAGCGCGGCCGGGCAGAGAGGAACTGACATGAGTGGCGCTCCTTCCTCCGTGCTCAATGCCACGGCCAACCAGGCCATCGCCCGCGGCGAACCGCCGCTCACGCCCGGCGCCACCGGCGAGCCCGCCTGGGTGCGCGCACTGCTGATCGGCGTGGCGCTGGCGTTCCTGACCCTGTTCCTGTTCGTGCCGCTGGTGGCGGTGTTCTACGAGGCGCTGCGCAAGGGCTGGGATGTCTATGTGGCCTCCATCACCGAGGCCGACGCCTGGTCGGCCATCAAGCTGACCCTGCTTACCGCCACCATCGCGGTGCCCCTGAACCTGGTCTTCGGCGTGGCGGCAGCCTGGGCGATTGCCAAGTTCGAGTTCCGTGGCAAGAACCTGTTGCTGACCCTGATCGACCTGCCGTTCTCGGTCTCGCCGGTGATCTCCGGCCTGATCTATGTGCTGCTGTTCGGCCTGCAAGGCTACTTCGGTCCCTGGCTGCGCGAGCATGACATCAAGATCCTCTTCGCCGTGCCGGGCATCGTGCTGGCGACCGTCTTCGTGACCTTCCCCTTCGTGGCGCGCGAGCTGATCCCGCTGATGCAGGCCCAGGGCAGCGAGGAAGAGGAGGCCGCCCTGGTGCTGGGCGCCTCCGGCTGGCGCACCTTCTGGCATGTGACCCTGCCCAACATCAAGTGGGGTCTGCTGTATGGCGTGATCCTCTGCAATGCCCGCGCCATGGGCGAGTTCGGGGCGGTGTCGGTAGTCTCCGGCCACATCCGTGGCGAGACCAACACCATCCCGCTGCAGGTCGAGATCCTCTACAACGAATTCAACATCACCGGCGCCTTTGCCGTGGCCTCGCTGCTGGCTTTCCTGGCCCTGGTCACGCTGGCGATCAAGAGTTTCATCGAATGGCGACTGCAACAGCAGCACAGCCTCGGCGAGCAAGAATAAGGAGTCGCACATGAGCATCGAAGTCCATCACATCCAGAAGCGCTTCGGCAGTTTCACCGCGCTCAACGATGTTTCCCTGAATTTCCCGGCGGGCGAACTGACCGCCTTGCTGGGCCCCTCGGGCTGCGGCAAGACCACGCTGTTGCGCATCATCGCCGGCCTGGAGTCGCCCGACGCCGGCCAGGTGCTGCTCGATGGCGAGGATGCCTCGGCGCGCCATGTGCGCGAACGCCAGGTCGGTTTCGTCTTCCAGCACTATGCGCTGTTCAAGCACATGACCGTGTTCGAGAACATCGCCTTCGGCCTGCGTGTGAAGCCGCGCAGCCAACGCCCGTCAGAAGCGGTCATCCGCGAGAAGGTCAAGAGCCTCCTGGAGCTGGTGCAGCTGGACTGGCTGGCCGACCGCTATCCGCCGCAACTCTCCGGCGGCCAGCGCCAGCGCATCGCACTGGCGCGCGCACTGGCGGTGGAGCCGCGCGTGCTGTTGCTGGACGAACCCTTCGGCGCCCTCGATGCCAAGGTGCGCAAGGAACTGCGCCGCTGGCTGCGTCGCCTGCATGACGAGCTGCACGTCACCAGCATCTTCGTCACCCATGACCAGGAAGAAGCGCTGGAAGTGGCCGACCAGGTGGTGCTGATGAACAAGGGCCAGGTCGAGCAGATCGGCACGCCCGAGGCGGTCTATAACCATCCCGCTTCGCCCTTCGTCTACGGTTTCCTGGGCAACGTCAACCTGTTCCATGGCCGCCTGCATGAAGGCGTGCTCGATGCCGGTGGTGCCCGTTTCGAGGCGCCCGGCCACGACGATACGCGCAATGCCGCCGGTGTCGGTTTCGTGCGTCCGCATGACCTGGAAGTGGAACGCTACGCGCCCGGTGCCGAAGGTATCGTGGTGCAGCTGCGCCGCTCCCATGCCATCGGGCCGCTGGCCCAGCTGGAGCTGGAGCGCGACGACAACGCCGAGCTGATCGAGGCAGTGATCCCCAATGAACGTTTCGCACAATTGAACCTGAAGAATGGCGAGACCCTGGTCGTGCGTCCGCGCCGCCTGCAGGTCTTTGCCCAGCAGGAAGGAGGGCAGGCACGATGAATTTCCAGCAATTGCGTTCCATCCGTGAAGCCGCGCGCTGCGGCTTCAATCTCACCGAAGTGGCCAACGTGCTCTTCACCTCGCAGCCCGGCGTGAGCCGCCAGATCCGCGAGCTGGAAGAAGAGCTGGGCGTGGAAATCTTCGAGCGCAACGGCAAGCGCCTGACCGGCCTGACCGAACCCGGCAAGGGCATCCTGGGCATCGTCGAACGCCTGTTGCTGGAAGCCGAGAACCTGCGCCGCGCCAGCAAGGAATACGCCGGCGAGCAGAGCGGTACGCTCTCCATTGCCACCACCCACACGCAGGCGCGCTATGTGCTGCCGCGCGTGGTGCAGGCCTTCCGCGATGCCTTCCCGCAGGTGCGCATCGCCCTGCAGCAGAGCGCCCCGGAACACATCGCCGAATGGGTCATCTCGGGCAAGGCCGATATCGGCATCGCCACCGAGGGCCTGTCGCAGTTCAAGGAGCTGGTGTCCTTCCCCTGTTATACCTGGAGCCACGTGATCGTGGTGCCGCAGGGCCATCCGCTGCTGGGGCTGGAGCAGGTCAACCTGGAAGACCTGGCGACCTGGCCGCTGATCACCTATGACGTCGGCTTTACCGGCCGTGGCCATATCGACGATGCCTTCCGCCAGGCCGGCATCGAACCCGACATCGTCTTGACCGCGATGGATTCGGACGTGATCCAGCAATACGTGTCGCTGGGCATGGGCGTGGGCCTGGTGGCCTCGATGGCCGTGGACCCGGGCAAGCACCAGGAGATGGTGGCCATCAATGCCTCGCATCTCTTCAAGGCCAACATCGCCCGACTGGCGGTGCGACGTGGTGCCTACCTGCGTGGTTATGCGTTCGACTTCATCCAGCAGTTCGCGCCCGACCTGAAGCGCGCCGACATCGTCAATGCCCTCAACGAGGCCAACGCCCAGCAGTAGGGCGGCCTTGCGCTACAGGTTCCTGCGGTAGACCACGAAGCCGGAATCTTCGGCCACCGTGTCATAGAGCCGGCGCGCGGTGGCATTGGTGTGGTGGGTCTGCCAGTAGACCCGCTCGGCACCATCGGCGGCGGCGCGGCGGTAGAGTTCTTCGATCAGGGCGCGTCCTACGCCCTTGCCACGCGCCTCTTCGGCCGTGAAGAGGTCTTGCAGGTAGCAGGTCGGGCCCACCAGCGTGGTGCTGCGATGGTAGAGGTAGTGGGCGATGCCCAGCAGGCGCTCACCGTTCACCGCCACCAGAGCATGCACCGGTTCGCTCACGTCATGCAGCCGCGCCCAGGTGGTCTCGGTGATGTGCGGGGCCAGCGCGGTGGGGCCGCTGCGGCCATAGAAGGCCTGGTAGCCGTCCCACAGCACTTTCCACTGGGCGTAGTCCTCGGGCCGGGCACTGCGAATCTCGACGCTGCCGCTCGCGTCAGTCTGCTGGTCCATCCAATCTCCTTTGTTCAGCGGATGTGTGAAGCAGCAGTATATCCATCCACGCCGCTCCGTCCCTGCGCCCCTCCTTTTTCACGACGAAAAAAAACCCGCTCGATGAAGCGGGTTTGTGCGCGCCGAAGTCTTGTGCTGGCGTTCAGGCCTTGCCGGTCTGGCTGGTTGCGCTGCTGCTGGTATTGGTGCTGGTGCTGGAGGCGGCGCTGGCCTGCGCCGGTTGGCCGGCGGCGTTGAGCACGTCGGTGAAGTTGACCGCGGGCTTCTTGGGTACTGGCGGCATGCTCGCGTGTGCGGTGCTGTTGTGGCTGGAAGAGACGGAATTGATCGACATGGTTTTGATCCTCAAGAAAGCTTTGCCCCCCGGGCAGCAGGCCCAGACTCGTACTGCCGGGGAAGTATAGGCGCGCGGGGCAGGGATGCCGTGCGCGTTAACTTAGACTTGCGGATCTTTACCAGTGTTGGCGCGCCGCTCTGCAGGCATGCAATTGACAGCCGTGCTTACTTGCGCAAGCGCGTCGCGCATTGGTCGCGCAGGCTGGTGTCTTCGGGCGCATCGTCATCGGCCGACGCGGCGCTCGCACTGGCTGGATGGGCGCACTGGCGATAGCGCGCCACATAGCGTGCGAACTCGGCGCGCGCCTGCGCCTTGGGCAAGGACGCCAGGCGGGTGATGAAGCCGCGGGTGCCGATCTCGAAATGCTGGTAGTCGATCGGCTCTTTCCAGTTGCCTCCCCAGATCAGGAAACCATGGTCGTAGAACACGCCGACCACATCCTCGGCCATGCCGGGCTGGACCGGCGTGCGCGTCAGATTGGCTGTGCCAGCCGCTGGCAGGACTTCCTGCTGCGCGCTGCCGGCATGGGTCACGTAGGGATTGTGCAGGGGATTGATATCGATGGCCGCACCGTAGGCATGCTTGGACCAGCCACCGCCACCGGTCATCGGCCGGCCATTGAAGGCAGAGCTGTTGTTGGCTGCCATGGACTTCTGGTCATCTCCCTCGAAGGCCTCCAGCGGCTGTGCGCCGGCCAGCGGGAAGGAGCGCAGCAGCAGTTCGCCGAAGAGCGACTCGACCTCCGGCGCCAGGGCGTCCAGCACCACCACCGAGCCCTGCCGGGTCATGCCGTCGAAGTCGCTGTAGTCGAAGCTGACCGTGGACAGGCGCGCGCAGGGCACCGGGTTGCCTGGCGTGATGACCTTGCGTGCGGTCATCTCGGCGCATTGGGCAGGGGGCAGCGGCCGGATGTCGGCATGGGCGGCGCCGGCCAGCGCCAGTGCGCCCAGCAGGGGCGCGAGCAGGCGCAGGAAGGGGAAGGTTGGGGTCGTCATGGAAGGCGATGATACGGCTTTTTTGCTGGATAGGTCTTGTCTTTGGCGCAAGATTGCCGCCGATGGCTGACAGCAAGATGCGTCGTTTTCTGACAGTAGGCGAGTCCCGAAGCGGGAATAATCAGTAACCAGCCACATCGTCGAACTTCGGCATACCGAAGATCCTCGGCAAATCCGATCAACAAGCTTTGGAGGCAAAACATGCAGATTCGCCACACCCTTTTGGCCGCCGCCGTATTGACCGCCGTGCTGGCAGGTTGCAACAAGCAGCGCGACGAAGCCCCCGCCAGCCCCGCGGCCAACCCGCCGGCCAGCGCCCCGGCCACGCCAGGCGTGACATCGCCCACCCCGGCCCCGGCTGACCAGGGCAGCTCGACGGCCACCCCGGCCGCACCCACCCCGGCCACGCCGGCTGCTCCGGCCGATTCGTCGGCCACGCCACCGGCCACCCCGCCCGCCAGCGGCGACACCGCCGGCGGCGAGAAGAAGTAGGGAAGCAGCAAGCCGCCCGGCGCGGTTCATTGCCGCATCAAGAAGGACGGCCAC
Organism: Herbaspirillum sp.; assembly: GCA_019233085.1. Lineage (GTDB taxonomy): Bacteria > Pseudomonadota > Gammaproteobacteria > Burkholderiales > Burkholderiaceae_D > Herbaspirillum. The sequence goes on along the minus strand of JAFAMT010000002.1, from coordinate 2,980 downwards.
AGCCGCATCGTCATCCCGCAGTGGGAACAGCACTGCATGCGCCGCGACAGGAAACTGTCGCGGCGTTTTCTTTGGCGGGACGGGGGCAGGGCAGGGGCAGGGCGGGCATGGACAGGCGTGCAATTCTTTCCGAACTTTTTCCAGGGGGGCTGACTCCTAGCGGTGGTTGAACTGTTCCTTCAACCTCCCTTTTGATAGGGAACTTGCCCGCAGTTCATTGGCTGCGGGCTTTTTTCTTTTGGCGGCCTGCGCGCCTCACTTGCCCGGACGCGCCTTCACGACCGCGATCATGGCGCCGAAGGCCGGGCCCATATTGGCCTCCAGCGTGGGATACATGCGCGAGATACTGCCATCGAGGTAGAGCGCATCGCTGCACTTGAGCGTGTCGCGCAGGAAGGTGGCGAAGTCGTAGAAGCTGATCGGATTGCGGGCGATGGCCAGGGTCACCACGCCAGCTGCATCCAGGCAGGCGGCATTGCGCACCACGGTATTGGCCGAACCCGGATCGAAGCGCGGATTGATCCGCCCCTCCACGATCAATAGCGGTCCCGACTGCGTGGCATACCGCGCCACCGAATTCCACAGGCCGATCTCGGCTTCGTAGTCGTTGGTCTCCACGATGTAGGCCTGGCGCTCGCCCAGCACGAACACCCCATTGGGCTGCAGGTAGAAATTGCCATAGGCGTTCTTGCGCGTATTGAGGCGGCGCAGCTGGGCGCCGTTTTCCACGTACAGGCCCAGCGGCTGCAGCTGCTTGTCATAGATGCCGGCATTGGTGGCGCAGACCATTTCCTGGCCCTGGGCGCGCAACTGGGCATCGAGGCGGGCGAAGTTGCCCAGCGGGACGCCGCTGGCATCCTTCCAGTACATGCGGATGGTATCGGTGCGCGGATCGGCGCGGCAGGTGCTGATGAAGACCTGGTGGTACTGGTACTGCTTCAATTCGGCGGCCATGCCGGGCAGCTGGCAGGCAAGGGCGCCCGCCAGGACCAGGGTGGCGCGTAGCAGGGCCAGTGGCCGGGGCAGGCAGGAAGACAAAAGGGGCATCAGGGCAATCTCGTTCTGCGGGAGCGGTGCGGCAGCCCGCAGGAGCAGGCGTGGGCAGGCGGCTATTGTAAATGCCCGCGGGGGCGTCTCGCCACCCATCTGCCTTGATTCGACGCAAAGCCAGGCCAGGCAAGGTTTTGCGAGAATCGCGAAAAGTTTCGTCATGTTGCGCTGCGAAGAGATGGCGATTTTTCGAAAAGGAAGAAAAACGGCATGAAATGTGCGAGAAATCGAATTTGACAGCGCAAAAATGACGGCTCATGCTGAATTCTCAAAAAAAAGTTGTCCTCTATGACGGTGGTGTTACACTCTGCCCCCATGCAACGGCCGGCCCCGGGAAAAATCGGGGCCAGAGAACCGGAGCCCAACGTGCGCCGGCCCGCCAGCCGGGTCCGGGCGCCCCTTGAATCGATGATATCTGGAGGAAACGTCAATGAAATTCGCAAGCCGTCTGACCAAGATCGCCCTGGCCGCTGCCACCTTCGCCGCCGTGTCCGGCGCTGCCCAAGCTGAAACGGTCAAGATCGCCATCGCCGGTCCCCTCACTGGTGCCGTGGCCCAGTACGGCGACATGGTCAAGGCCGGTGCCCTGACCGCCATCGAACAGATCAACGCCGCCGGCGGCGCCAACGGCAACAAGTTCGAAGCCGTGCTCATGGACGACGCCTGCGAACCCAAGCAAGCCGTGGCCGTGGCCAACAAGATCGTCAGCCAGGGCATCAAGTACGTGATCGGTCACGTCTGTTCCGGCTCCACCATCCCGGCCTCCGACATCTATGAAAACGAAGGCGTGGTGATGATCACCCCGTCGGCGACCGCACCGCAGCTGACCGAAGCCAAGCCGCACAAGTTCATCTTCCGTACCATCGGCCGCGACGACCAGCAAGGTCCTGCCGCTGCCCGCTACGTGATCGAAAAGCTCAAGCCCAAGAAGGTTGCCGTCCTGCACGACAAGCAATCCTACGGCCAGGGCGTGGCCACCTCGGTGAAGTCGGCCCTGGATGCGGCCAAGGTGCCGGTCGTTCTGTTTGAAGGCATCAACGCCGGCGACAGCGACTACTCCGCCATCGTCACCAAGCTCAAGTCGCAAGGCGTGGACTTCGTCTACTTCGGCGGCTACCACCCGGAAATGGGCCTGATCATGCGCCAGGCGCGTGAGCAAGGCATCAAGGCCGTGTTCATGGGGCCGGAAGGCGTGGGCAACAAGGACATCACCGCCATCGCCGGTCCTGCCTCCGAAGGCATGCTGGTGACGCTGCCGGCCGACTTCGCTGCCGATCCGGCCAACGCGGCCCTGGTCAAGGCTTTCGGCGCGGCCAAGCGCGATCCGAACGGCCCGTTCCAGATGCCGGCCTACTCGGGCGTGAAGATCATTGCCGACGCCATCACCGGCACCAAGTCCACCGACCCGGAAAAGGTTGCGGCCTACATCCACGCCAACAGCTTCAAGACCCCGATCGGCAACGTCGAATACGACAAGAAGGGCGACCTGAAGGCCTTCAAGTTCGTCGTCTTCACCTGGCACAAGGACGCCACCAAGACCGAGGCCAAGTAATATTGCGCTCTCGTTGGCGCGATTGTCTGACCTGACGTCAACCCTGCGAAATGCCCCATTGCTGTATGAATGGGGCATTTCCACATCTGGTACCCCTCCATGAATGACTTACTCCCACAACTGACCCAGCAGCTCGTCAACGGGCTCTCGCTGGGTGCGATCTACGCCCTGATCGCCATCGGCTACACGATGGTCTACGGCATCATCGGCATGATCAACTTTGCCCACGGTGAGATCTACATGATCGCCTCCTACGTGGGCCTGGTGACGCTCACCGCCATCGGCGTGCAGTCCGGCTATCCCTTGCCGCTGCTGCTGGGTGGCGCACTGATCGTCTCGGTGCTGGTCACCGGTCTCTATGGCTGGACCGTCGAGCGC
>JAFAMT010000453.1 GCA_019233085.1 Herbaspirillum sp. | reverse complement strand
AGTGGCAGCCGCATGACATGGTGTTCTGGGACAACCGCAGCACCCAGCACTACGCCGCCATCACCCCGCCCCATCTGCGTCGCACGCTCTATCGCGCCACCGTCGAAGGCGACGTGCCGCGCTGATCTTCGGCCGGCACGCTACCGGCCTCGATCAGCCGGAACACGCTGACCGCCTCGGTCAACGTCTGGGCCTGATCCTGCATGGCGCGGGCTGCCGCTGCGGCCTGTTCCACCAGCGCGGCATTTTGCTGGGTGGCGCCATCGATCTCCGTGATGGCCCGGTTGACCTGCTCGATGCCATCACTTTGTTCCTGGCTGGCCGTGGTGATCTCGCGCACGATGTCGGTCACCCGCGCCACGCTCTCTACCACTTCCTGCATGGTGTCGCCCGCGCGCGCCACCAGGCGGCTGCCATCGCCGACCTTCTCTACCGATTCATCGATGAGCTGCTTGATCTCCCGGGCCGCCGCCGCCGAGCGTTGCGCCAGCGAACGCACCTCGGAGGCCACCACCGCAAAACCGCGCCCCTGCTCGCCGGCGCGGGCCGCTTCCACGGCTGCGTTCAGCGCCAGGATATTGGTCTGGAAGGCGATGCCGTCGATGACGCCGATGATGTCGGCGATCTTCTGTGATGAGGCGTGGATGGCACTCATCGTCTCCACCACCTGACCGACCACTTCACCGCCCTGGCTGGCCACCTCGGAGGCCGACGCCGCCAGCGCATTGGCCTGGCGGGCGTTGTCGGCATTCTGGCGCACCGTCGAGGTCAGCTGTTCCATGGCCGAGGCGGTTTCTTCCAGCGAGCCGGCCTGCTGTTCGGTGCGTGCCGACAGGTCCAGGTTGCCGCTGGCGATCTCCCGCGAGGAGGTATGGATCGCATCGCTGCCCTGGCGTACCCGCCCGACGATATCGAGCAGGTTGCCGTTCATGGCCTTGAGGGCGTGGAGCAGCTTGCCGGTCTCGTCGCGGGTATCGCTGTCGATATGCGAGGTGAGGTCACCTGCGGCCACGTTCTCGGCAATGTTCAATGCGCGGTTCAGCGGCAACGTGATGCTGCGCGTGAGCAGCCAGGCCAGCATCGCACCCAGCAGCATCTCGATGGCACCCAATGCGATGAGCATGCCGCGCCCGGAGCGGTAGTTGCGGTCGATGTCAGCGGCGGCCGCATTGATCAGGTTCTTCTGGAAATCGGCATAGCGCAGCACGCCGTTGGCGTAGTCATCCATCATCTTCACCAGCACGGTATCGGTCATCTCGCGGGCCTTGTCGACGTCGCCAGCGGTCTTCATGGCGAAGATCTTCTGGCGCATATCGCGATAGGTCGCGCGCAGCTTGCCGACCTCGTCGAAGAGACGCTTCTCCTCGGGATCGGCAATGGCCGCTTCGACGCGCTTTTGCAACTGGCTGATCTGGGTGGACTGGGTGTCGATCTGCTTCTGGAAGGATTGCTGGAAGACCGGGTCATCGCTCTTCATCACGGCGAAGGTGCGCACGCCGTTCTCCTTGATGGTGGCATGCCATTGCACGGCATCGCGCTCCTTCTGCAGGGCGACCTGGACCATCGCATCGGTGGCGTCGCCGATACTCTCCAGGCGCCACACCGCCAGGCCGACCATCACGGCCATGAGCATCAGCAAGGAAATGAAACCGATCGCCAGGCGCACGCCTATCTTGAGGTTCTTCATCTCGTCTCCCTTGTGGTGTCGGCCCCGGCTTGTTGGTCTGTTGCTTTGTTATGCGGCGGGTACCGTTGGCTATCCGAACAATGTCATTGGAAATGTCGCTCGAAGCGTAACTAGCCTAACACAGCAAAAGGAGATTGCCGCCCTCCCGAAAGGATGGAGCGGCAGGGATGTTGTATTCGGGAAGCGGGTCAGGCCGCCGGAAGTCCGGCTGGCCGCCGCGTGGGTAGCAGCACGCATAGTGCAGCGCAAAAGATCAGTGCGAAGCCGCCCAGGTCCGACAGGCCAGGCCGTTCGCCCAGGAGCAGCATGGCGCCGCTCACGCCCACCACCGGCACCAGCAGCGTGCCCAATGCCGCCACACCGGCCGGCAGCTGGCCGATGATGTTGAACCACAGGATGTAGCCGGCGGCCATGCCGAAGACGACGTGATAGCCCAGCGCCAGCCAGACCTGATGATGCACTGCAGCCAGCGATGGCCAATGCGGCAGGCCCTCGAAAGACAGCAGGCCGGTGAGCGCCACCACGGCGCCGATCAGCAGTTGCCACGCGGCCACGGCCATGGGCGGTGCAGCAATGCGCGCCCACTTGCTGTAGACGGTGCCTGCCGCCCAGGTGATGGCCGCCGCCAGGGCCAGCCATACCCCGCGCGAGAGGCCGTGGCCCATCAGCGGCAGCAGTAGCCAGCCCAGCCCGCAGGCCCCCAATAGCAAGCCACCCGCACGCAGGCGGTCCAGGCGTTCGCGCAGCACCAGGCAGGCCAGCAGCGTGGCCCACAGCGGCATGGAATAGGTCAGGATGGCCACGCGCGAGGTGGCCGCATTGAGCTGCGCAAAGGTCAGGAGGATATTGAAGGCCGCCACGTTGAGCAGGCCAGCCACCGCGATATGCCAGCGGTCGCGCCCGGCGTGTACGGCCATGCGGTCGCCGCGCACCCAGCCCAGCGCGAACACGGTGCAGGCTGCCGCGCCCAGGCCGATGGTGCGCAATCCCCAGGGCGACACGCCCGACAGCGCCACCTTCACCGCCGGCCAGTTCAGGCCCCAGAGCAGGCCCAGCAGCACCAGCCAGGCGCGCGCCCCTGCGCCCTGGGGCGCGTTGCTGTTCACGCTGACCAGTCCATGCCCATATCCAGCGGATAGACAGGACGGCGCACCTTCTTGATAGGGAAGAGCTTCAGGTTGGCGCTGGTCGGTCCGCCGCTGTCGGAGTCGCACTCCACCAGGCCGCGACTGATGGGGACAAACACCGGCCGGCAATACATGCGCGACTTCAGGATCAGGAAGGATTGCCGCGCCGGGTCCAGCCCCAGGCTGGTGAAGACGCCCAGGTCATAGGGCTCGACCCGCTCTTCGGTCACCACGATGCGCGCGCGGCCGATATCGAGCAGCACGCTGCGCCCCATCTGGATGGTCGAGCCGGTATAGATCGGCCCGGTCACGGTGAAGCGGCCATCGGTGATGGCCAGCACCTTGCCCGAGAACAGCGGCGGCACCTTGGTGATGCCCTGCGCCGTCAATGGCACCTTGTTACCCACGGCCAGGGTGACGTGGGCGCCGACACCGGCGGCCACCAAGTAGGCCACCGCCTCCGGGTCGCTCACGGGGCCCACGGCGATGCCTTCCAGGCCCGCTTCCAGCGCCGCCTCCAGCACATCCATGGTGTTGCAGGTGCCACCCGACATGACGTTGTCGCTATGGTCCAGCAACAGCACCGGCCCCGCCCCGGGTCCCAGGCTGCGCAACTTCGCCTGGGCCAGCGACTGCGCCAGCGGCAGGCTGTCGTAGACGAAATCCTTGCGCTCGTTCCAGATCTGGCCGGCGATGCGTTCGGCGACTGCATCGGCCAGGTCGGGGTCGTTCTCGCTGACCACCACCACCGACATGCCGGCGTCCCTGAAGTCCGATAATGGAAAGCCCGCCAGCACCGACACCGCCAGCACCCCGGCCTCCTGTTCGGCCGCCTTGGCCGCTTCGACGGCACGCTGCATGGCCGAGGCCGAGGTATTGCTGGTCAGCGTAGCCGACAGCAGCGGCACCTGGCGCCAGGCCAGCGCCGGTTGCGAGCGTTTCTCCAGCAAGGCCACCAGCAGGCGGCCGGCGTGTTCGCCGGTCTCGAACATGTCGATATGCGGATAGGTCTTGAAGCTGACGATGATGTCGGCGTTCTCCACCATCTTCTGCGTGACGTTGCCATGCAGGTCCAGCGCCACCGCCAGGGGCGTATCGGGTGCGATGCGGCGGATGCGCTCCAGCAGCGTGCCTTCGCCATCGTCGGCATTCTCGGCCACCATGGCGCCGTGCAGGTCCAGCATGATGGCGTCGCAGCCTTGCTCGATGGCGGCCACGATGCCGTCGCACATCAGCGTATAGGCATCGGCGGCCACCGCCGCGCTGGGATTGGCCCAGGCCGCCAGCGGCGTGACGATGTCGGCGCCGAGGCCTTCGGCGATCTCCAGGAAGGCGCCCATGGCGGTGCGCGCACCCTTCTGGTCGCGGTAGGCGGCCTCATCCCATTGCGGGGCGAAGGCGTCCAGAGGCGTGGGAATCGGCGAGAAGGTATTGGTCTCGTGATTCATGCGGGCAATGACGATACGCGGTTTCATCGATGCTCCCGGCTCAGTCGTCGACCACGCCGGCACTGGCCAGCATGGCCTGCAGCAGCACGTTGCAACCGGCTTCGAGATGATCGGGACGGGCATCCTCGATCTCGTTGTGCGACACGCCATCCTTGCAGGGTACGAAGATCATGCCCGCCGGCGCCAGGCGCGCCGCGTAGATGGCGTCATGCCCGGCGCCGGAGACCACGTCCATGGTCTTGTAGCCCAGTGCCGAGGAAGCCGCGCGCACATTGTCCACGCACTCCGGATGGAAGGGGCAGGGCGGGAAGTAGGACACGCGTTCCAGTTCGATCGACAGGCCGGTCTTCTGGCGCGTCGCTTCCAGATAGGCCAGCAGGTCCTCGTGCATGCGATTGAGCGACTCCTCGCTGACATTGCGCAGGTCGATGGAGAACTTGACCTGCCCGGGGATCACGTTGCGACTGTTGGGCATCACCTGAACCTGGCCTACCGTGCCGCGCCCGTAAGGCGGATAGCGGTTGGCGATGGCCACTACCTCCTGCATGATGAAGGTCGATACCTGCAGCGCATCCTTGCGGATTTCCATCGGCGTCGGACCGGCGTGCGATTCGAAGCCGGTCACCGTACAGTCGTACCATGACAGCCCCAGCACCGCCGGCACCACGCCGATGACGGTGTCGGCATTTTCCAGCACCGGGCCCTGTTCGATATGTGCCTCGTAATAGGCGCCGATGGGATGCTCGCCACAGACCTGCTCGCCGATGTAGCCGATGCGTTCCAGCTCGTCGCGCACCTTCTTGCCGTCGATGTCGGTGGCGTTGTAGGCATGCTCCAGCGTGAAGGCGCCGCAGAAGACCCCCGAGCCCATCATCACCGGCACGAAGCGCGAACCTTCTTCATTGGTCCACACCGCCACCTCGATGGGTGCCTCGGTCTGGATGTTGTGCTGGTTCAGGGTGCGGATGACCTCGATGCCCGAGAGCACGCCATAGTTGCCGTCGAACTTGCCGCCGGTGGGTTGCGTGTCGATGTGCGAGCCCGTCATCACCGGTGGCAGCGCATTGTTGCGCCCGGCGCGGCGCATGAAGATGTTGCCGATCTGGTCCACCACCACGCTCATGCCCTCGGCGCGCGCCCAGGCGGTGACCAGGTCGCGACCCTCCTTGTCGAGATCGGTCAGCGCCAGGCGACATACGCCGCCCTTGGCGGTGCCACCGATCTTGCCCAGTTCCATCAGCGAATCCCACAGCCGTGCGCCATTGATGCGCAGGGTGGAGGCTTGTGTTTTCATGTCCATTTTCGATTCCTTGTTTGGTTTTTCCACTGGCGATCCTTCGATACGGCCTGCGGCCTACTCAGGCCAAACGGGAGGAGGGGCGCCACCACGCGTTCGTAAAGCCATCCCCACCCCGTTCGACCTGAGTAGCCGCGCAGCGGCGTATCGAAGGACACGCAATCTTCATGCCGCCAGATTGACGCCCAGATAGCGGTCCTTTACGCCCTCATCAGCCAGGAAGTCGGCATTGCTGCCGCTGTAGACGATGCGTCCCTGCTCGACGATGTAGTGACGGTCGGCCAGTTGCGTGCAGACCTCCAGGTTCTGCTCCACCAGGATGATGGACATCCCGGTGGCCTTGATCAGCCTGATCTGCGCCACGATCTCGTCGACGATCACCGGTGCCAGGCCTTCCACCGGTTCATCCAGCATCAGCACGCGCGGATGCGTCATCAGGGCGCGCGCAATGGCCAGCATCTGCTGCTCGCCACCGGAGAGCTGGCCACCGCCATTCCTGCGTCGCTCCTTCAGGCGCGGGAAGATGCGGTAGATCTCTTCCAGCCCCCAGGCCGATTGCTTGCGCGCGGCCATGGTCAGGTTCTCTTCCACCGTGAGCAGCTTGAAGATGCCGCGATGCTCCGGCACCAGGCACACGCCGCGCGCGGCGATCTGGTAGGAGGGCAGGCCGCTGATGGGCTGGCCCTCGAACAGCACCCGCCCCTGCGCCGGCGGCACCACGCCCACGATGCTCTTCAAGGTGGTGGTCTTGCCGGCGCCGTTGCGGCCCAGCAGGGTCACCACCTCGCCGGCATCGACCTGCAGCGACACGCCCTGCAGGATATGGCTCTTGCCATAGTAACCGTGCACTTCTTCCACTTGCAGCATCATGCCCGACCTCCGGTGATCATGCTGCCGAGATAGGCGCGGCGCACGCGTTCGTCATTGCGGATCTCGTCAGGCTTGCCCTGGGCCAGGATCTGGCCCAGCTGCATGACGGTGATGCGGTCCGAGATATCCATCACGATATCCATGTTGTGCTCGATCAAGACCACGGTGTAATCCTCGCGCAAGCCATGGATGAGCCGCTTCATGTCGTCGATGTCATCGATGCCCATGCCCGAGGTCGGCTCGTCCAGGAAGATCACCTTGGGCCGTCCGGCCATGGCCATGCCTACCTCCAGCCGGCGCTGCTGGCCGTGCGAGAGTTCCGCGCAGGCGCGCTGCGCCACCCCCTGCAGCGACAGGCGCGCGACCAGCTGGTCGGCCAGCGCACAGGACGCGGCGAATTGCTCGGCGCGCTTCCACGGGTTCAGTGCGGCCAGCGGCGAGCGGCCCTGTGCGGCCAGGCGCAGGTTTTCCCACACGCTCAGGTTGGGAAAGAGGCTGGTCACCTGGAAGGAGCGTGCCAGTCCCTTCTGCACGCGCCGGTAACCGGGCAGGTGTGCCACCTCCTCGCCCTCCACCAGGATGCTGCCGGTGGTGATGGGCGTGGTTCCGGTCAGGGTATGGAACAGCGTGGTCTTGCCCGCGCCATTGGGGCCGATCACCGAATGCACGGTGCCGGGCAGGATATCGAGGGTGATGTCGTTGACGGCGGTGAACTTGCCGTAACGCTTGGTCACGTTGACCGCTTGCAGGATGGGGCGGCTCATGAGTGCTTCTCCTGGGTGACGGGCTGCCCATCGGCTTGGCCGGTCCGTTTGCCGCGCAGCGCGTCGACGATCTTCGCCGCCAGGCCGAACAACCCTTTCTGCATGTACAGGCTCACCGCGATCAGCAGCAGGCCCAGCAGCATCAGCCAGCGCGGCCACAGTGTAGAGAGCCAGTTGCCCACCAGCACGTAGAAGCTTGCGCCCAGCACCGAGGCGAACAGGTTGCCGGTGCCACCGATGACGGTCATGACCAGGATGGCTTCGCTGGTGTGGTACTCGATATTGGACAAGGGCGCCACGCCGGTCATCATCGCGTGCAGGCCGCCGGCCAGGCCGGTCACCGCGCCGGAGATGACGAAGGCCGCCAGCTTCAGCAGGCGCACGTCATAGCCCAGCGCCGAGGCCCGTGCCTCGTTCTCGCGCACGGCCAGCAGCGTCTTGCCCAGCACCGAATCGACCACCCGCTGCAAGAGCCAGAACACCAGCACGAACAGGATGGCCACCACCGTGTAGTACTGCCAGGAGGACGTGGTCGGCAAGAGCGTCACGCCCAGCAGCGACAGCGGCGGACGCGGGATGTCCAGCAAGCCGTTGTCGCCACCGGTGACATCCTTCATCGTATAGGCCAGGAAGTAAAACATCTGGGCAAAGGCCAGCGTCAGCATCACGAAATACGTGCCGCGCTGGCGGATCGAGAACCAGCCCACCAGCAGCGCCACCAGCGCGCCGCCCAGCGCGGCCAGTGCCAATGAAGGCAGCAGCGCCAGCTTCAGCTGCAGCAGCACCACGCCGGCGGTATAGCTGCCCACGCCGAAGAAGATGCCCTGGCCGAAGGACATCAGCCCGGTATAGCCCAGCAGCAGGTTGCACCCCAGCGCGGCCAGCGCGAACACCAGCACCTCCGTTGCCAGCGTGCCCGAGCCCAGTACCAGCGGCAGCAGCAGGACCACCGCCGCCGCCAGCAGGGTATAGCGGAAATGCGCGATCTGTTTCATCGACTCTCCAGTGCAGAAAACCTCAGGCCGCGCCAGGGCGACCGAGCAAGCCATTCGGACGCAACAGCATCACCGCCGCCATCGCCACATAGATCATCAGGTGCGCGCCCTCGGACCAGACCGTGCTCATCACGCTTTGCACGATGCCCACCAGGATGCCGCCGATCAGCGCCCCCCAGAAGCTGCCCAGGCCACCGACCACGACCACCACGAAGGCGATGCCCAGCGCTTCCACCCCCATGAAGGGATCGGCACCGCGAATGGGCGCGGCCAGGGCACCGGCCAGCCCGGCGGTAGCCGCCCCCAGGGCGAAGACCAGGCTGAAGATACGGTTGATGTTCAGCCCCAGCAGCGACACCATCTCGGTCGATTCGCTGCCGGCGCGCACGATGGAACCCAGGCGCGTGCCCTCCAGCACCCACCACAGCAGCACTGCCATGACCGCCGTCACGCCGATGACGAAGAGGCGATACTTGGGATAGACGAAGCCGCCCGCCATCACCACGCCCTGCAACAGGTCCGGCGGCGAGACATTGTTGCCCAGTGGCCCCCAGACCGAGATCACCGCCTCCTGCAGCACCAGGGCCATGCCCACCGTGAAGAGGATATGGAAGTGATGCGGCAGCGCATACACATGGCGCAGCACGAAGCGCTCCACCACCCAGGCGAACAGACCCACCACCAGCGGCGCCACCAGCAGCGACCACCAGAAACTGATGCCCATGTCGGTGACCTGGAAGCACAGGTAGGCCCCCAGCAGGAAGAAGGCCCCGTGCGAGAAATTGACGAAACGCAGCAGGCCGAAGACGATCGACAGGCCCACCGCCAGCAGGAAGTAGAGCATGCCGATGCCTATGCCATTGGCGATCTGCAGCAGATAGATGTTCATGGAACCTCGTGAGGGAAACAAGGAAGTTCGGTAATGCCTCGATCACCGTTTGGACTGCGTAGACCCGCGGGGTCGTATCGAAGGCGCTCCGTCCTGGTTGCACCGGGCGTCGGGCGTCGCGCCTTCGATACGCCGCTGGTGCGGCTACTCAGTCCGAACGGTTTCTGATTCGCTGAGCGTCAGGGCAAAGGTCATCACAGCTTGCATTGCGTCTTCTCCAGCGGCAGGAAGGACTTGCCGGAGGAAACGATATCGGCATAGTCGTTCTTGTTGGCCATCTTGGACTTGGCCTTGCCCTTGAGCAGGTAGTAGTTCTTGATGACCTGGTGATCGCCCTTGCGGATTTCCTCGGTGCCGGTGAGGCCTTCGTACTTCATGCCTTCCATGGCCGCGATGACGGCCTTGGGATCGGTACTGTTGGCCTTGATGATGGCGTCGAGGATGATCTTGGTACAGATGTAGGAGCCGGCCAGGCTGTAGTTGGGATCGATCTTGAGGGTGTCGTTGACCAGCTTGACGAATTCCTTGTTGAAGGGCGAATCGATGGCATGCCAGTACTGCGCGCCGAAATAGACGCCCTCGCAGATATCGGCGCCCAGGGTCTCGAACTGCTCCAGCCCCGAGGCCCAGGCCATGAGGATGGTGCAGTTGTTCTTCATGCCGAAGCTGACCGCCTGGCGCAGCGTGTCCGAGGATTGCGAACCGAAGTTCAGCAGCAGCAGCACGTCCGGCTTGGCCGCCATGGCATTGGTGAGATAGCCGGAGAATTCCTTTTCGGTCAGCGAGTGGTAGCTGTTGCCCACATGCTCGATGCCCTTTTCCTTGAAGATGTTCTTGGCCGCCGACAGCAGGCCCTCTCCGAACACGTATTGCGGCGTGATGGTGTACCAGCGCTTGGCGTTGGGCAGCTTCTCCAGCAGCGGGCGCACGGTCTGCTCGATGGCGCCGAAGGTCGGCACCGACCAGCGGAAGGTGGCGTGGTTGCAGTCGCTGCCGGTGATCTCGTCGGCACCGGCGGTGGTGATGAAGATGGCGCCGGCCTTGTCGGCTTCCTTGCCCATGGCCAGCGCCTCACCGGAGAGGATGCCGCCGGCGAAGAAGCGTGTGCCCTTCTCGATGCTCTCCTGCACCTTGCGCACGGCGGTGGCCGGCTTGCCTTCGGTATCGAGGGTGACGTAGCTGGTGGTCTTGCCCAGCACCTTGCCGTATTTCTGCAGCGCCAGCTTCATGCCCATGTCGGCGAACTTGCCGTTGGCGGCGAAGGGGCCCGACATCGG
>JAFAMT010000227.1 GCA_019233085.1 Herbaspirillum sp. | reverse complement strand
GGAAGTGAAAAAGGCCTCTATTGCAGGAGGCCTTTTGAAATTTGGTGGGGCGTCACAGATTCGAACTGTGGACCTACGGATTAAGAGTCCGCTGCTCTACCAGCTGAGCTAACGCCCCGTTGCTGCACTTGTTGTTGCTGTGTGCTGCAAGAGAGAGCGCATTATAGGTGGGGCTATGGGGTAGTGCAAGCATTTTCTGAGAAAAAGATGAAAATATTTTATCCTTTCATCCTGCCCGCCCGCGCAAGCCCTATTTCCTGTGGCTTATTGTTCCACTGCGCTGCTTACAACGCGGCCTTGATGCCATTCACCCAGGACTTCGCCGGCAGCTTGGTCTGGCTTTCGATCAGCGCAGCCCGTGCATACAGTTCCGGGAAATCGAATTCCGGTTCACCTTTGAAGGCCAGCGCCACCACATTCCCGTCATGGACCTCGGGCAGGGAGACGACGCGGTCGAAGGCAAATTCCATGGCCCGCAAGTTCCTGGCATAGCTGGGGTGGTCACCGAACAGGTTGACGGTCATGATGCCGCCCGGCGCCAGACTGTCGTAGCAGGCCTGGTAGAACTCGGGGCTGTCCAGCACCGGCCCGCGTGCGGTGGCGTCATACAGGTCCACCTGCAAGGCATCGATGATGCCGTGGCTGGCGGCGTGGACGATGAAGTCCATGGCATCGCTTTCGATGAGCATGAGGCGCTCATCGGGTTCGGGCAGCTTGAACATGCTGTGGCAGATGCCGATGACGGCCGGGTTCAGTTCGACCGCCGTCACCTGCGCCTGCGCAAACTGCCGGTAGCTGAACTTGGTCAGCGCACCGGTCCCCAGGCCCAGCTGGACAATGTGGCGCGGGTCGCGGTTGAACAGCATCCAGGCCATCATCTGCTGGGCATATTCCAGCTCGATCCAGTCCGGCTTGCGGATGCGCATGGCGCCTTGTACCCACTCGGTACCGAAGTGCAGGTAGCGCACCCCCTCCAGTTCGGACAGTGTCACCGGAGCGTATTTCGGTTTGCGGGGCTTGCTGGTGTCGGCCTCGATCTGCTGGCGGCGACGGTTGGGGCCGGCCTTGGTATTGGCCTGGGCTTCGATGGATTTTCTTCTGATGAGCATGGTGTGAACGATTCTGACGAAGGCCCCAAGAGGAGGCAGGGCGCTTGCGGATGCCGAATGATACCTTGTCCCGTGACGCAGCCGCCGGTTTGCTGCGCTGAGCGCATATCGACATGCGTATTCATTCCTTTTGTCATCGTTGCGCTCATGTGAGCATGCTGTCCTCATCATTCCCGGAGTTCACATGCGATTTGCAGCATTCATCAAGGGCGTGGCCGCCGCTGGCGCCCTGGCCTTGACCCTGACACCTCATGGCGCATTTGCGCAGGATAAAAACAAGATCAAGGTCGGCATCTCGGTCGGCAGCGCCGAAGCCATCTTCGAGGTGGTCAAGAAGGTTGCTGCCCGCGAAGGTCTGGAGATCCAGACCGTGGTCTTCAGCGACTACCTGCAACCCAATGCCGCACTGTCCGCCGGCGACCTCGATGCCAATGCCTTCCAGCATCGTCCCTACCTGGAGAGCCAGATTGCTGCGCGGGGTTACAAGATCGTCCCGGTGGGTTTGACCATCACGGCGCCGCTGGGCATCTATTCGCGCAAGTTCAAGTCGATCGACCAGTTGCCCAACGGCGCGGCCATCGGCATCCAGAACGATCCTTCCAACGGCAATCGCGCCTTGCTGCTGTTGCAGAAGGCCGGTCTCATCAAGCTCAAGCCTGGCGTGGGCGAGAATGGCGTCAATGCCACCCCGCTGGACGTAGTGGACAATCCCCGCAAGCTCAAGCTGGTGGAGCTGGATGCTGCGCAATTGCCGCGTTCGCTGGATGACCTGGCGGCTGCCTCGATCAACAACGACTACGCCTTCAAGGCCGGCCTGTCGCTGCAGAAGGACACCATTGCCGTGGAAGATCCGCGCGGCCGCTATGCCAACATCATCGCCACCCGGGTCGAAGACAAGGACAAGCCCTGGGCAAAGAAGCTGGTCGCGGCTTACCAGTCGGAGGAAGTCCGCAAGTTCATCGAGAGCGAATTCAAGGGCTCGCTGGTACCGGCTTTCTGATATAGCAACACCCTCTCACGACCGCCCGTGTTCGCGCCGGGCGGTTTTTTTTACGTCTGCGCGATCGGTGCCGTGCATCCGGGCGACGGGGGAAGTATTACACTCTTGGCATGCTCAAGAACCTCATCCTCTGCCTCAAGCTTGCCGTCGTGTTCTGCGCCATCGTGTTCTTCGCGAAGGCGCTGGAATACCTCATCTTCAATGGCGGCCTCTCGGGGGAATTCTATGATTACGTGTTTTTCCGGAAGTGAGCATTTGGCACAACGGTGGGGATGCTAAATCTGGTGCAGAATGATGCTTTTATTGATGCGGGGTTTCCATGAGAACGACAGTCACCATCGACGACGATCTGTATGAGAGTGCGCTGGAAATGGCCGATCCCTCCATGGAGAAGACTGATCTGTTTCGGGAGGCGATCAAGACCTTCATCCGGGTCCAGGCCGCCAAGCGCCTGGCCGCCCTGGGAGGGAGCACGCCCGGGATAGAGGATGTCCCCCGGCGTCGTGGTGAGCCGATTCCGTGATGGAGGGGGTTCTGGTCGACACGTCGGTATGGGTGGCGCATTTCCGTCAGCGCAGCGAGACGCTGGTCAGTCTGCTTCAGCTTGACGTGGCATTGACGCATCCCATGGTATTGCTCGAACTAGCCTGTGGCACTCCACCCGCGCCGCGCGAGCGCACCTTGCGCAACGTCGGCTTGCTACGCAAGACGCTACAGGCCGCCCCGCACGAAGTCATGGCGCTGATCGAGCGCGAGAGACTGCATGGGCTCGGTTGCGGGCTGGTCGATGTGAGTTTGCTGGCATCGACATTGATGACGCCGGGCGCCGCGTTGTGGACCCTGGACAGGCGCCTGGCCGATTTGGCCGCGCGATTCGGCATCCTGTACCAGCGCAGCCTGAACTAGCCATCGCCGTTGATGTTGCCACCTTCCCGTGTCAGCGCCAGCCACGATGCCAGCTTCTCGGCATAGCCGAGTGTCGCATACGCCGGACTGCTGGAAGGCAGCATCACGATCCGGTAGTCCCCGGCCCGCTCCCCCAGGGCCTTCATGCCTATCTTTGCCGCAGTCCCGCCATTGAAGCCGATGGTATGCAGGTGCGGCAACTTGTCCAGCAGGTCGAGCAGGTCATTGTGGACATGATCGCGGATCGCGCTGTCCAGGCTGCCGAGCCGCCGTGCCGTGGCGATCACATCCCACAGGCCGATGCCATGCGCCAGCAGCACCGGCAGGCGCGCTGCATAGTCCATGCCCGCCAGGTCGACCCCGAGGGCGTCGCCCACCAGAGGCCAGAACGCATTGCGCGGATGCCCGTAGTACTGCCGCTTCGCCAGCGATGCCGCGCCCGGCAGGCTGCCCAGGATGAGCGTATGGGTGTCGCGCGCTACCACCGGCGGGAAGCTGGCCAGCAGCGGATCACTGGCCGTGAAGGCCAGCGGGGTGGACGATATTGCCGGGGCGGGTTTGTGCTGAGGCATGCGAAGCTGGGGAAACAGGGAAGCAGGATGAAATAAATTGCAGGATGTCTTCTGGCCGATCGAGCCGGGCACAATGGGCGTGCTTCGGCAGGTGCAGCCTGCTTGCGGCAAAATGTACATCTTAGCCGAATCATCCGGCTACAACCCCATCAACCAGAGGCGCGTGCGCTCCGGTAGTTCCATCTTCAGGGAGACAAGACATGGCAGGCAAGGTCATCATCGTCACAGGCGGCAGTCGCGGCATCGGCGCGGCCACGGCAAGACTGGCAGGGCAGCGCGGCTACGCGGTGGCCGTCAACTATGTGTCCAACCGCGACGCCGCCGAAGCCGTTGCCGCCGAGATCCGCGCGGCGGGTAGTCGTGCCATCACGGTGGCCGGCGACGTGGCGCGCGAGGAGGACGTGGTCAAGCTCTTTGCCACCGTCGACCGTGAACTGGGGCCGGTCACGGCCCTGGTCAACAACGCCGGTGTCCTGGACCACCAGTCGCGCCTGGATGCCATGAGCGCCGAGCGCATCAACCGCGTGCTCATCGCCAACATCACCGGCAGCCTGTTGTGCGCGCGCGAGGCCGTCAAGCGCATGTCGACCCGGCACGGCGGACAGGGCGGGGCCATCGTCAACCTCTCGTCGATGGCGGCCAAGCTGGGCGGCCCAGGCGAGTATGTCGACTATGCCGCCTCCAAGGGCGCCATCGATGCCTTCACCATCGGCCTGGCCAAGGAAGTGGCCAACGAAGGGATTCGCGTCAACGCCGTGCGTCCGGGCCTGATCTATACTGACATCCACGCCAGCGGCGGTGAGGCAGGTCGGGTCGACCGCCTCAAGGACGCCGTGCCGATGAAGCGCGGCGGCACCGCCGAGGAAGTCGCCAACGCCATCCTGTGGCTGCTGTCGGACGAGGCCTCCTATGCCACTGGCACCTTCATCGATATCTCGGGCGGGCGTTGAACTGGCGGCGTCCCTCCTATCCAACCTGAGCGGAGGCCGGCATGAATACGTCCATTCCCGAGCGGCGCATTGACGCATTGCTGGCGCGCTACGCCCAGAGCCATCGGCATCCCATGAACGAGATCATCCATTGCATCTGCGTGCCGGCCATCGTGTTCTCGCTGCTGGGATTGTGCTGGACCATCTCACCGGCCGTGGCACTGGTGGTGGCCGCCGCGTCGCTGGCCTATTACCTGCGCCTGTCGCCTGCGTTTGCGGTGGGCATGCTGGCCATGGCGGCGCTGATGCTGGTCTTGCTGGCGCGGCTGCCGACCGGGGCGGTGCTGCCGGTGTCGGCGGCGGTGTTCGTGCTGGCCTGGATCGGCCAGTTCATCGGGCATCGCATCGAAGGCAAGAAGCCCTCCTTCTTCGAGGACCTGCGCTTCCTGCTGGTGGGGCCGCTGTTCGTGCTGGCCTTCCTGTACCGTCGTTGGCATATCGCGTATTGAAAAAGGGCAGGCCAGTGCTGGCCCGGATTTCCGGATCGGGGCCGCTTTGTATTAAGATGTAAGAATTGTCTGTCCGAGCGGGAAAATGCGCCATCTTGGCGCACCCCGCAAGGACACAAGGATCCCCACGTCGCCCGGCGACGGGTCAACTCAGTCGGAGTGTTTTTTGTATGAAGAAATTGCTTGTAGTGGCAGCCTTGGGCTCCCTGGTCGCTGGCTGCGCCGTCACCCCCAACTCGGCCAGCGTCTATAACACCCGCCAGGCGCAGGGTGAGCAGACCGTGCGCATGGGCGTGGTCGAATCGGTCCGCAACGTCACCATCGACAAGGGTTCCAGCGGTATCGGTACCCTCGGTGGGGCCGCCCTGGGCGGTATTGCTGCCGGTTCCAACATCGGTGGCGGCAATGGCGCCCTGGCTGCCGGCATCGTGGGTGCCCTGGCCGGTGGCGTGCTGGGCAACCAGGCCGAAGCGCACCTGAACAATCGCCCCGGTCTGGAAATCACCGTGCGCCTGGACAATGGCGAGCTGCGTGCCATCACCCAGGATGCCGACGAGCCCTTCCGCATCGGTGAGCGCGTGCGTCTGCTGTCCAATGGCCGTACCACCCGCGTGACGCACTAAGTGCCGTTGCGCCGCGCAGCAAGACAGGCAGGACTGCGGTCCTGCTTTTTTTTCGTCCTCAGCGAGCCGGAGAGTGCTGCGCTAGCCACTGCTGGCGGGCGATCCGGTAGAGCCGGTGCAGGCGTAGTCGATGGCCTGCCGGCAGGCGCGGATGCAGGAAGTCCTCGCGCAGGTCGCAGTGCATGCCCAGTCTTTGCATCACGGCCAGCGAGCGATGGTTCTCCGGCACGGTGAAGGAGACGATCTGCTCTAGTCCCAGCGTCTCGAAGCCATAGCGTAGCGCGCAGAGCGCGGCCTCGCTGGCGTAGCCCTGGCCCCAGCAGGCGGGCGTCAGACGCCAGCCGATTTCCACTGCTGGCGTAAATGGTGCACTGAACGCGACGTGCATCAGCCCTACCAGGCCGGCAAATTCGATCACGCCAGGGATTTCCAGCGCCCATGGCCCGAAACCGTGCTGGGCAAAATGGGCTTCTATCCGGTCAACCAGAGCATCGCTTTCCGCGCGCGGCAGTGGCGCAGGGAAGTGCTGCATGACCTGCACGTCGGCATTGATGGCCGCCATCGCTGCACGATCCGACGTCCGCCAGCGCCGCAGCAGCACGCGCGGACCGCGCAGCAGCGGCGACTCAGGCGCTGGCGCGGGGACCATTGCCATCCTCCTTGCGTTTGACCAGCCAGATGTAGATCACCGTCTGCAACAGCGCCACGGTACTGCCGACGATGACTTCCCCCACCCGCATCAGTGCCAGGTGCAGTTCCTGGCCCAGGCCCCGGCCGCTGAAGGCGGCCGACAGCAGGATCACGACCGTGGCCGGCCCCAGGCGCCAGTTGCTGGGGTAGTTCTGCAGCAGCATGGCCACGACCACCGCCGCCGTCAGCGCGGCCAGCATGGCCAGGAAGGTCGGTCCGAACAGCACCAGGGCGATGCAGGAGATGATGCAGCCCGACAGGGTATTGATCAGGCGCGCCCGGAAATTGGCCTTGGCCACCGTCATGTCCGGCTCGGTGACGATGATCAGCGAGATCATGGCCCAGTAAGGCTCTTCGATACCGGCCGCACGCAAGCCATACCAGAGGATGATGCAGCCGGAGAGGATCTTGACGAGATAGACCAGCGCATTCTTGCGCGGATTGATGAAGTGCAGTTCCATGGGGAAAGTGGGGACGGTGACAGGCCGATCTTAAACACGCTGCCCGGCCCCCGCAAGCACCCATGCAAAACGCCGCCGCCTCCGGAGGGCCGGAGAGCGGCGGCGTCGCTGCAGCGCAGGTGCGGGGCCAGGTTGGCCCGGGGCTTACTTGGCGGCCATCGCCAGCAGCATGTCGTTCATGCGCTTGACGAAGCCGGCCGGATCGGCCAGCGCACCGCCTTCGGCCAGCAGGGCCTGGTCGAACAGCAGGTGCGACCAGTCGCCGAAGCGTGCTTCTTCATACTTCAGGCGTTGCACCAGCGGGTGGTCGGGATTGATTTCCAGGGTCGGCTTGGATTCCGGTGCGGCCTGGCCGGCGGCCTTGAGCATGCGCACCAGGTTGCCCGAGAGTTCGTTCTCGTCCGCCACCAGGCAGGCTGGGGAGTCGGTCAGGCGCGAGCTCACGCGCACTTCCTTGGCCTTGTCGGCCAGGACCGTCTTCATCTTCTCGACCAGGTCCTTGTAGTCAGCCTCGACCTGCTCGTGCTGCTTCTTCTCTTCCTCGTTCTCCAGCTTGCCCAGGTCCAGGCCACCCTTGGCCACCGATGCCAGCTCGCGGCCCTCGAACTCGGTCAGGAAGGACAGCATCCATTCATCCACGCGATCGGTCAGCAGCAGCACTTCCACGCCCTTCTTGCGGAAGATCTCCAGGTGCGGGCTGTTCTTGGCCGCCTGCCAGGTCTCGGCGGTGACGTAGTAGATCTTGTCCTGGCCTTCCTTCATGCGGGCCACGTAGTCGGCCAGGGAGACGTTCTGGACGTCGCTGTCGTTGTGGGTCGAGGCAAAGCGCAGCAGCTTGGCGATGCGTTCCTTGTTGGCCGCATCCTCGCCGATGCCTTCCTTGAGGACCTGGCCGAACTCGGTCCAGAAGGTGGTGTACTTGTCCTTTTGCGCCTGGTCATCGCTGTTGGCCAGCTCTTCCAGCAGACCCAGCACGCGCTTGGCCGAGCCATCGCGGATGGCGCGCACATCGCGCGACTCCTGCAGGATCTCGCGCGAGACGTTCAGAGGCAGGTCGGCCGAGTCGATCACGCCCTTGACGAAGCGCAGGTAGACCGGCATCAGCGCCTCGGCGTCATCCATGATGAAGACGCGCTTGACGTAAAGCTTGATGCCGCCGCGCTTGTTGCGGTCCCACAGGTCGAACGGGGCACGGGCGGGGATATACAGCAGCTGGGTGTACTCGCTGCGGCCTTCCACGCGGTTGTGGGTGTAGGCCAGCGGC
>JAFAMT010000115.1 GCA_019233085.1 Herbaspirillum sp. | reverse complement strand
ACTGACTGCTCGCGTAAGAATAAACCTCATCTTATCTTCGTGATAGACACCGTTTGCAGCCAAGTATGCAACATTCTTGATTAATGTCATCTGTTGCTCAACTAGCAATATTGATGTTTCCATTTTCTCCTCCGCTCGGTCTTTCTTATGAATCCGAATTTAATAGGAACGCGGTGGCATAGCCATCAGGAAAAGCCCGATCATCTACGCGCGGCGCGGGCTTCTTGGACCTTCTCCAGGCTCCAGAATGCGGCCGTGCTCACACCAGGCCAAGAAAGACCGGGAGCGCCGGCGGATGTGCATAGAGCTTGTCGTGCAATTCGTAGGCGTCCTGCAGCTCAATTCCACGGGCAAGCAGTCGATCCGCAACCGCGCGCTCACTGGCAAGAATGTGGTGACGCCTCCGGCGCGGCTTCCAGATCCGGGCCTGCGCGCTTCGCTTGCGGTGCGGTTGGAACACAGGGCCGGCCGTTTCCTATCCAGCCGCCTCCTCTGACTCCATCACATTGATCGCGACTGTGGCCCGCGGCCGTATGCCGTCAAGGCGTGCAGGGCCGTGTCCTCGGCTGTGGGGCGCGCGCATCGATCCGCAGTTCATGCAGGTGTTTGCCAGGCACTTGAAGCACAAGCCGGTGCTGGACGTGTGAGGACCATGCCATGCTGAACTTCTCCGAATATCGCCAGCGCCCGGCCTTGCTCGCCGACTGGCTGCCATGGGCCGGGCTGGTCGCACCCGGTGTGGTACTCAACAAGGATGGCAGTTTGCAGCGCACGGCACGTTTTCGCGGGCCTGACTTGGACAGGGCAGCGCAGGGCGAATTGATCGCCACCACGGCACGGCTGAACAACGCAGTGTTAATGAAGAATAATGGATAAAATGAACAATTAATTTGGTGCCGTGAACTACCCATCTAGAGATGGAATGGAATCGCGATCACACGTTATACCCGGAGTTTCTGCAAAGTCCCATTAAGCGAGGCCGAGGGATTGGCTTTTCAGAAAAATACAAACCGTGGACTCATAAGCGAGATGTCCCTTCAAAAGGGACGTCAGGTAGCATCGGTGGGGTGTGGAGCGGGCGAGAGCACTGGCTGTTGATTTGCTCGCAGAATTGACCCTCTCCAATTGCCCCACCTTCCACTGTCTTCCAAAGGCAGCTACACGGTCGTACGATCCCTCATATCCCAGTTCTTTCAGATCCAGGAACATCTGTTTCAGGGTTCGTCTTTGCTTTGGAGATTTGGCTGCTTCAGCGGTTAGCCATATGGATAGCCGAGGTACGAATTCATCGAGCGAACTTGATGATTGCCTTGTGGGATAGGACGGTTCAACTGCTTCCGATCGAATGTATCGTCGGACCGTGTTGCGGGAAATGTCGAGCCTGCGGGCGATTTCCCGAATTGAGATGCGGTCTCTAATGTACCAGCGTCGAATAATTCCAAGTAGGGCCACGTCTATCACTCCGTTCTCCCGCTCGCTGTCATGAGCAGGATTGTGGTCTAAACATGGGTCAACTTAGGGTGCAAATTTCCTGGAAAATGGGTCAGTTTTCAGTGCAATTCAAAACATGAACTGACTGTCGAGGCTAGCATGTGTCTCCATGTCTGCGCAGAAGTCTGCCACCAGAGCTATCAGTGGTGCTGGAATTAGCTTGTTCATGGCAGCCCTTCGCTTTCCTTCTTAACGAGACTTAGCTGCAACTGTAGTGTGGATTTTAGGTTCTTGGTAAGCATCTTCACTGCCATGCCAGCTAGAGAGCCCACCTGGATTTTCTGGGGGCCGCTCACTCCGTCCAACTGAAAGCAAAATCGGTATTCATTTTGATGCTCGTAGATGTTTCTCTTGTTGAAGGCTGCCTTCAGCCCGCCGAAATCACCGTGGAACGTTTCGGGATCGTAGTATTCAACCAATCGGCTTCGGACCGGAATCCCTCGCTCCTTCGCAGTGCTCCTTACTCTGTTGACGAACGCACTTACATCATGGATTACAACAGCATATTTGCCGAGAGCGGAGATGCCTTCATGGATTTCGCATTGTGTTCGTAGCAGAGTATTTGCCTTCTCAATTTCTCGAATGGCCTCTTCTTCATTTTCGAATGAATCGGGCAATCTGTCGCTGCGCATGGCATACATACAAAATAGATTCAAATGATCCAACCATGTTTGTTGCATGATGACGGGGCCGGCCATGTCTTTAGGGTGAAGATCGATTGTGCGAGTGCTTCCGTCTGGGGAGGCGATCTGAACGGTTATAGTTGATATCTGACTGGGCTGGTGCCACGCGGTAACGCCTTCATATTGGTCACCTCTATCGGTATCTCCTTCAATTCGCTTGAAATCTCCTAGGGTTCTGCAATACATCTCGCCTTGTTCGAAGAATGCGTCCGCGTGCATTTCTTCGTCGAAGATTTTAATCAGCATGTAGATGACTTTTCCCGGCATTTCCGCTCCCCTTGTTTTCGATCTCTCTCCATATAGTACCTACCTTTCGGGGGATGCCGAAAATGCTGTAGCTTCATTGTCTGCGCCTTGCGCTGGATTCTACACATAGATGGATATGGTAAGATGCCCAGATGAGCTGGGAGAGGGAATGCGTGAGGAGTCTGATAAGGAAATCGTGGTGGAACAGGTGGTGTATTCGTTTGCCACAGCGAGCATGGCCAAGGCGTTCGAAGCATGCTTGAAAACTGCTACTATCCGCACGTGCAAAGAGAACTGGCAGCCTCGAGCCGTCTATCCGCCGGCGCAGCTCGACCCCACAGTCTTTCGCTGACAACTCTGGTTGCTTAGGGAACCAGTCGCCGGATAGTTCTCTTCAGGCTTCGGCTCGACCTTCTTCTTGGCCGCGGCTTCCGGTTTTGATGCTGCCTTCGGTCTTGGTCCCGGGCGTGCCTTCATCAACTCCGCGGGTACAACGACAACATCATCCTCGCGACCCCGGGGGCCTTGCCGTTCAACTACGCTTTGTATTCCGACCGCGGCATAATCACTAGACTGCGTTTCTCATCTCCAGGCTTGTGAACTGGCCAGGCCTTATATGCGCCGTCATGAAATTCGTCAGTGTTTAAGCCAATTACCACTCCCAGATGGGGTGACTGAGGTTCCTCACAAAATGAGACGCAATTTGTCGTCTATTCATGAGCTTGCCCCAATGTAATTAGACTTATTGTTGCCGAACTTTCCCATTTCCCTCGCGAAAGGTGTGGGGAACGGATTGATTTGGGGCACCTTGTGGAAGTCAGTTCGTTAGGGTGTTTTATTGGCAACTAAAATTGTCGGCGCACACTGCCGGCACTCTGGAACATCTGATAATGGATCGAACTAAAGTTGAGAATCGCGCAATTGCTTTGAGTGTTTTGGCTGGGGTGGTCGGCGTAGCTTTTAGCATTGCACTGAGAGATGGAACATGGTTTTCTCGCGCCGGAGCTGCTATTACTGCGGCAGCAGTGTGGTTCGCATCTCGAGACCTCAAGGCAATTTTTCAAGCAACTGCGGTGGTCATCGACCAGGTCATTGCTCAGAACAAGGTCGCTCACTTCAAAGAGGCTGAGACCAACGGATTGGATGAAGAACAAAATAAAGAAATCTGGCAGATCGTAGAAAGAGATTCTCGCGCAGCATTCGAAGAGGCCAATCGTCATATGATGAGCCGCGTTCACAAGGTTGAACTGTACCTCTTCATCATTGGTACATTCATTTGGGGCTTTGGCGACTTGCCATTCACTTTTTACTACTGGCTGACAGCACCAGCTGCTTAGTTAGACTGACCTGAAAAAACTGGTCCGACTTGAAATTTCATATGTTATTGAAAAGGAGAGTCAGACCATGCCCAAGAGGCGATTCACATCCGAAGACATCATCCACAAGTTGCGCGAGGCAGAAGTCATGTCTGCGCAAGGCAAAACGGTGGCTGAAATTAGCCGCCAACTTGGCGTGACGGAACAAACCTACTTCCGCTGGCGCAAGGAGTATGGCGGCCTGAAGATTGACCAGGCCAAGCGACTGAAAGAACTGGAGCAAGAGAATGCACGGTTGCGCCGAGCGCTTTCGGACGCTGTCATCGATAACCAGATACTGCGCGAGGTCAGCCGGGGAAGCTTCTGAGCCCGGCAGGTCGCCGCCAGGCCGTGGCCCATGTCAGAATGAGCTTGAGTCACGCTGAACGGCGCATCTGCCGGGCGCTCCATCTCTCCCGTTCCTCGGTTCGCTATGCTGTCCAGCCACGCGCCGATGAGGCGCCGCTGACTGGGGCCATCATCGAACTAGCCAGCTAGTATGGGCGTTACGGCTATTGACGCATCCACGCCATGTTAGAAGCTCAAGGCTGGGAGCTGAGTCGCTCTCGGGTGGAGAGTATCTGGAAACTAGAAGGCTTGAAGGTGCCAGTGAAACAGCCAAAGAGAGGAAGGCTGTGGCTGGCCGACGGTAGCTGCATCCGAATGCGGCCGGAATATGCCAATCACGTCTGGAGCTGGGACTTCGTCATGGAGAGAACGCATGATGAACGTGTTCTGAAAATCCTGGTGCTCATCGATGAGTTCACCCGCCGCTGCCTTGCTCTGCACGTGGCCAGGCAGATACGCAGCAACGACGTCATTGATATCCTGGCCGAGGCCATGGTGAAATATGGTGTGCCGGCCTATCTACGCTCTGACAATGGATCGGAAATGGTCGCCAAGAACCTTCGGCGCTGGCTTGCATCGGTGGGGTCAAAGACGCTGTATATCGAGCCAGGAAGCCCTTGGGAGAATGGATACTGCGAGTCCTTCAACGGCAAATTCCGCGACGAACTGCTCAACGGAGAAATCTTTTATACCCTTCGAGAAGCTCAGGTCATCATCAAGCGATGGCGTCATCAGTACAATACCGTTCGGCCACACAGCACGCTGAAATACCGGCCGCCGGCACCGCAGGCTACACTGCCGGCAACAACCCCTGCACCACTGCGGCTTGCCGCTTAGACTAACTTTAAGTCTGGACCAGTTGTTTCAGGTCGGTCATCGGCTGCCAGTGCCTGGGCTCGGTATATTTCTGCGTTCTTCAGCAACTCCGAAATCTTGTGCCAATAGAGCGCACCTAAGTCACCGCCTTCAAATTGTAAGCGATCAAACGTCTTTAGTGCTTCTGTAAGATCGATTCTGAAATCTGCCTCTGATGTGCTCATGACATCTCCCGCTAAGTTAGCATTTTCATTATAGATTGGGGCCAGAGGTGGACAAGTAGAACGTAACGAGGCCTATTCCAACGGATGTGAAATAGGCCTTCGCTACTCTCGGTAAGTGACGAGAAGTTGTGCTGCTATGGCAACAAAGACGTTGGCGCTCTCTATACGGATGGATCGGATTTGGCATTCCATCGCAACATCCTCTGCACCCGTTCCGAGCTTAATTAAACTGTTCCGAATTCAATTAGCACGTTCCGAACATAATTAATAAGCACCAGAAACACGTAGCCAACCGCCGATCTCCCTCACTCCACCGTCACCGACTTAGCCAAATTACGCGGCTTATCCACATCCGTCCCGCGCGCCAGCGCCGTGTGATACGACAGCAGCTGCAACGGCACCACGTGCAGGATAGGCGAGAGCACGCCATAGTGTTCCGGCATGCGGATCACGTGCAGGCCTTCGCTGGAGACGATCTGCGAATCGGCATCGGCAAAGACATACAACTGGCCGCCGCGCGCGCGTACTTCCTGCATGTTGGACTTGAGCTTTTCCACCAGCGCGTCATTGGGCGCGATCGTGACCACCGGCATCTGCTCGGTCACCAGCGCCAAGGGGCCGTGCTTGAGTTCGCCGGCGGCGTAGGCCTCGGCGTGGATGTAGGTGATTTCCTTGAGCTTGAGGGCGCCTTCCAGCGCGATCGGGTAGTGCAGGCCACGTCCCAGGAACAGCGCATTCTCGCGGCGGGCAAAGGATTCGGCCCAGGCGACGATGCTGGGCTCCAGCGCCAGTACGCTCTGCAGCGCGGCCGGCAGGTGGCGCATCGCCTTGAGGTGCGCTTCTTCCTGGGCTTCGGTCAACAGGCCGCGGGTTTGCGCCAGCGCCAGCGTCAGCAGGAACAGGGCGGCCAATTGCGTGGTGAATGCCTTGGTCGAGGCCACGCCCACTTCCACGCCGGCACGCGTGATGTACGCCAGTTCGCACTCGCGCACCATGGCGCTGGTGGCGACGTTGCAGATCGTCAGCGTATGCTGCATGCCGAGGTTGCGTGCGTGCTTCAGGGCGGCCAGGGTGTCGGCGGTTTCGCCGCTTTGCGAGATCGTCACCACCAGGGACCTGGGATTGGGTACGCTGTCGCGATAACGGTATTCGCTGGCGATCTCCACGTTGACCGGGATCTTGGCGATCGATTCGATCCAGTACTTGGCCGTCAGGCCGGCGTAGTAACTGGTGCCGCAGGCCAGGATCAGGATCGAGTCGATTTCCTTGAAGACCTTGTAGGCCTTGTCGCCGAACAGTTCGGGCATGATGCCGACCACGCCGTCGAGCGTGTCGGCAATGGCGCGCGGTTGCTCGAAGATCTCCTTCTGCATGTAGTGCTGGTACGGGCCCAGTTCGACCGCGCTGGTGTAGGCCTGCACGGTACGTACTTCGCGTTCGGCCGGCTTGCCTTGCGCATCGACGATCCAGACCTTCTGCAGTTGCAGGTCGACCACGTCGCCTTCTTCCAGATAAATGATCTGGTCGGTGGTGCCGGCCAGTGCCATGGCGTCCGAGGCCACGAAGTTCTGGCCTTCGCCTACGCCCACGATCAGCGGCGAACCCTGGCGTGCGGCGATCACACGGTGCGGTTCGTCGGCGCAGAAGACGGCGATGGCATAGGCGCCAGTGAGGCGACGCACTGCATGCTGCACGGTGTTGAAGAGGTCGCCGTCATACATGTGGTCGACCAGGTGGGCGATGACTTCGGTATCGGTCTGGCTCTCGAAGACATAGCCGGCTGCCTGCAGCTCGGCACGCAGTTCGTCGTGGTTCTCGATGATGCCATTGTGGACCAGGGCGATGCGCTCGCGCGAGAAGTGCGGGTGGGCATTGTGGGTGGCCGGCGCGCCGTGCGTGGCCCAGCGGGTGTGGGCAATGCCGGTGAAACCGGACAGGCCGCTCTGGGCCACCTGCTGCTGCAGGTCGGCCACGCGCGAGGTGCTGCGCGAACGCTGCAACTTGCCATCCACGTGCAGTGCCACGCCGCAGGAGTCGTAGCCGCGATATTCAAGTCGCTTCAGGCCTTCGAGCAGGATGGGAGTGACGTTCTGTTGCGCTACCGCGCCGACGATGCCGCACATGGAATACCTCGCGTGAGTTGATGTGCGCTCATATTAGGCGAGTAGTTATGAAATATGATTTCTAAAAATAGAGATGAATGAACTATTATTGCTTTGAAATACATTCGTGAAATATTAGTAAATTAAAATATATAAAATGAATTTATATATCATGATAATCTCGTAAAACATCACGCAATATTGCCCACCATCATGAAAATGGAACTGGACGACCTCGACCGCCGCATCCTCATGGCCTTGCAGGCCGATGCCAGCCAGACCAACCAGGAGCTGGCCGCGCAGGTGCACGCCTCGCCGCCGACCTGCCTGCGCCGGGTCAAGCGCCTGGTGGAGGGTGGGGTGATCGCGCGGCAGGTGGCCCTGCTCGATCCCGACCAGCTCGCCGCGACCCTCACGGCCATCGTCGAGATCACCCTCGATCGGCAGGGCGAGGAGGAGCAACTGGCCTTCGAAGCCATCGTGGCCAATGAGCCGGCGGTGCAGCAGTGCTATCGCGTCTCGCCGGGGCCGGACTTCGTCCTGATGGTGTTGGTGCGCGACATGCCGGCCTATCACGCGCTGGCGCACCGGCTGTTTGCTTCGCAGCGCAATGTGCGCAATGTGCGCAGCTATTTTTCCATCCATCGCAGCAAGTTCGAGACGGCGGTGCCGGTCAGTTCGCTGGAGGACTGAATGCGTGATGTTCCTCCGCGGGCGTGAGGATGGAACAGTCGGCTGCAAAGTAAGGAAGTCGGGGGCAATTCTCTCGCTGCTCGCGTCTTTACGGTGATTTACATTGTCTATGCTGTGCTCATCCATCAATGACACGCAGCGGCATCTGGTTCTTCCCGGAGGCAGGGTGGCAAGCAACGGGCAAGAACGATCAGCCCGGCCAGGAAGCGGTGCCGCGCATGGCGCGAGCCCATGAAAATACTATTGTTGAACGACGAGTTCTACACCACCGGCGCCAGCATCGCCATGCTGCGCCTGGCGGAGCGCCTGGTCCAGCGGCACGAGGTGCTGCTCATGCCGCGACGCGACGGCCAGGGCGAGATCCGCAACCGGTTCGAGGCGCTGGGCATCCCGATTGTCCAGAATGTCTCCAGCGTGGATGTGGTGGTGGCCAATACCCTCATGGCGGGTGTCCATGTGGCCGAGGCCGGGGCGAAGGTGCCGGTGGTGTGGTGGATCCACGAGGCCGAGGTCGGGCGCGACCTGATCTTGCGCTTTCCTGAGCTGGCGCCGGGATTCGGGCAGGCGGCACACATTGTCTTCCAGACCGCCTACCAGCAGCGGGTCTACCAGAGCTTCCTCTACGATAGCCCGGCCACGCAGCATGTGCTGCCTTTCTGGAACGATGCGATCTATCGGCAGGAGGACCTGCAGCCCAAGCCCAAGGCGAACAAGCGCATCGTCTGCATCGGCACCATCGAACCGCGCAAGCGCATGGAAGATACCCTCTTTGCCGTGGAGGCCATGGCGCCTGCGCTGCGCGAGCAGGTCGAGTGCGTCTTCATCGGCAAGTACCTGCAGCTGGGGGATGAGGCGCGCAGGCTGGCCGATGCCATGCCGGCGCGCTACCAGTTCCTGGGTGAACTGCCTAACGAGGAGGTGCTGCGTTACCTGGCCTCGGCCGATGCCTATGTGCTGGCCAGCTACAGCGAGTCGCAGCCGCTGACGATCTGGGAGGCCTTCGAGCTGCAGGTGCCGGTCTGCCTGTCGGACCTGGCGACCTATGGTCATATCGGCCTGCATCACGGCAAGAACGTGATGATGCATCCGGTGGGCGAGACGGCCTTGCTCAGCGCCAACCTGCAGACACTGCTGACCAGCGAGGACCTGCGCCACAGGATCACCCACGCCGCCAAGGGCCTGCTGTTGCAGACTTTGAGCAAGGACTGGGCCGATGAATTCGAAAGCATCATCGCGCGTGCCCACACCGGCGGAGAAATCCGCAAGCTCGGTTACTGAGGCCTGCGGCAAGCAGCCACCAGACGGGCTTCATCCCGCCTGGCAAGTGGCTGGCCGATACGGACTTACTTCTTGACCTTGACCGGGCGCTGCCAGTCCGCCAGCGTCAGCTGCCGGTTGCGCGAGATGGTCAACTGGCCGGCCGGTGCATCCTTGGTCAGCGTGGTACCGGCGCCCAGCGTGGCACCCTTGCCCACGCGCACCGGCGCGACCAGCTGGCTGTCGCTGCCGATGAAGGCTTCGTCCTCGATGATGGTGCGGAATTTGTTGGCGCCGTCGTAGTTGCAGGTGATGGTGCCGGCGCCGATATTGACCTTGCTGCCCACGTCCGCATCGCCCACATAGGCCAGGTGGTTGGCTTTGCTGCCCACGCCGATGATGCTGTTCTTGACCTCGACGAAATTGCCGATATGGACTTCCTGGGCCAGTTCCGTACCCGGACGCAGTCGCGCATAGGGACCGACCTGGGCGCCGGCGCCGACCACGGCTTCCTCGATATGGGTGTAGGCCTTGATGTTGGCGCCGGCGGCGATGCTGGCGTCGCGGATCACGCAGTTGGGGCCGATGCTGGCACCTTCGCCGATGGTGACGCAGCCTTCGAAGACGCAGTTGACGTCGATGCTGACGTCGCGTCCGCATTCCAGCGTGCCACGCACATCGATGCGTGCCGGGTCGGCCAGGGTCACGCCGGCCTCAAGCAGCTTGCGGGCGATATTGCGCTGGTGCACGCGTTCCAGTTCGGCCAGCTGCACCTTGCTGTTCACGCCCAGGGTCTCGGCCACGTCATCGGGCTGAGCCGAGACCACTTCCACGCCATCGGCCACGGCAGCGGCGATCACGTCGGTGAGGTAGTACTCGCCCTGGGCATTGTCGTTGGAGAGATGGG
This sequence comes from Herbaspirillum sp., assembly GCA_019233085.1. Classification (GTDB taxonomy): domain Bacteria; phylum Pseudomonadota; class Gammaproteobacteria; order Burkholderiales; family Burkholderiaceae_D; genus Herbaspirillum. The sequence goes on along the minus strand of JAFAMT010000115.1, from coordinate 89 downwards.
CCAGCCACTTGCGCAACAGCGCGGTGGGTGCGGCGATGATGCCGGTGTTGACTTCCTTGATGGTGCGCTGGGCTTCGTTGGCGTCCTTC
>JAFAMT010000053.1 GCA_019233085.1 Herbaspirillum sp. | reverse complement strand
CAAGAGCGCCGCGCGCGGTGGCCGGGTCAAGGGCTATCTCAACGAGCGCGGCCTGAAGATCCTGGCCGCGCTGGACACGGTGGCCGAGCGTCGCGCCAGCACGCCGGCCTCGGTGGCCCTGGCCTGGCTGATCGCCCGTCCCAGCGTGACGGCCCCGATTGCCAGCGCCACCTCGCTGGCGCAGCTCGACGCCCTGGTCGCCGCCACCCGGCTGCAGCTGGATGCCGACGACATCGGCTTGCTGGACCAGGCCAGCGCCTATTGAGCGAGGCCGCTTGAAAGCAGGATCTGCGGAAGAAGCAATGACAACAGGCCGGCATTATGCCGGCCTGTTGTCATTGGCGACTGCGGTGTGCTCAGGAAACCGCCACGGCCGCCTCCAGTTCCTTGCCGCGTGTCTCGGGCAGGATCAGGCAGGCCACGATCACCAGGGCATAACAGGCGGCGGCGATCCAGCCGATGGTCTGTCCCAGCGGCATGCTGTTGCTGAGATAGCCCACCAGCGCCGGGCAGATCGCCCCGATGGCGCGGCCGAAGTTGTAGCAGAAGCCCTGACCCGAGCCGCGCACATCGCTGGGGAACAGCTCCGACAGGTAGGCGCCCATGCCGGCAAAGATGCCCGAGAGGAAGAAGCCCAGCACGAAGCCCAGCAACAGCATCCAGCCATCGGTGATGATCATCTGCGTATAGCCCAGCACCAGCACGATGCCCATGACGGCGAAGAGCATGAAGCAGCGGCGCCGGCCGATGGTGTCGGAGAGCCAGGCGCTGGTGAGGTAGCCACAGAAGGAGCCGCCGATCAATACCAGCAGGTAGGTGCTGGTGCCCAGCACCGAGAGGTGGCGCTCGGTCTTGAGGAAGGTCGGCAGCCAGGTGGTCACCGAGTAATAGGCCCCCTGCATGCCGGTCGCCAGCAGGCTGGCCAGGAGGGTCGTGCGCAGCAGGTCAGGGTGGAAGATACGCAGGAAATTGTTGGCCTGTCCGCTCTGGCGCATCTTGGCCTGCGCCGCCAGGTAGACGGCCGGCTCGCTGATGGCGCGGCGGATGTAGAGCGTCAGCAGGGCCGGCAGCACGCCGATCCAGAACAGCACCTTCCAGGCCATCTCCGGCGGCAGTACCGCATAGACACCCCAGAAGGCCAGCGCCGACGCTGCCCAGCCCACCGCCCAGCTGCTTTGCACCAGGCCCGACGCCTTGCCGCGATGGCGCGCGGCGATGGTCTCGGCGATCAGCACCGAGCCCACTGCCCATTCACCGCCCATGCCGAAACCCTGCATGGCACGGGTGAAGAAGAGCTGGCCGAAGGACGTGGTGAAGCCGGAGAGGAAGGTGAAGAAGGCAAACCACAGCACCGTCCCCTGCAGCACGCGCACCCGGCCATAGCGATCGGCCAGGATGCCGGCCAGCCAGCCGCCCACGGCCGAGGTCAGCAGCGCGCCGGTGGCGATATAGCCAGCCTCGGCGCGGCTCATGCTCCAGGCCGCCAGCAGGGTGGGGATGAGGAAGGTATAGATCATGTAATCGAAGCCGTCCACCGCATAGCCGGTGAAGGTTGCCGTGAGCGTGCGCCGCTCGGATGTCGTTGTCTCTTGCAGCCACATGATGATCCCCGGTTTGTAAGTGAGTAAGCGAGTAAGCGAGTAAGTGAGTAAGTGAGTAAGTGAGTAGGCGAGTAATGGATTGGTAAATCACTGACTAGATCGTTGACGTGCGCCATCCCCGGATCAGCGGCCAGTACCGGTGAACGCGGATGGTAGAACAGGGTGGTGTTACGGTGACGGGGCGGCTGCCCTGATGTCCCGATGCCTAGCGCAGTTCGCTGTTGAGCTTGTCGGTCACCAGCATGTAGCCCGGTGCATGGGTAATGCAGAATTCGGGCCGGGCGGCGACGATGGCGGCCTGGGGCGTCACGCCGCAGGCCCAGAACACCGGCAGCTCGTCGTCGTGGATGGCCACCGCATCGCCATAGTCGGGGTTGCCGATGTCGTTGATGCCGATCAGTCGCGGGTCACCGATATGGATGGGGGCGCCATGCACCTGCGGCGTGCGCGCCGTGATCTGCACGGCACGGATCGCATCGGCGGCCTTGAGCGGGCGCATCGATACCACGGTGGGACCGGCGAACACGCCCACCGCACGGGTCGGGATATTGGTGCGATACATCGCCACATTGCGACCCTCGCTCACATGGCGCAGGGGAATGCCGGCCGCCAGCAGGGCGTGTTCGAAGGAGAAGGAACAGCCCAGCGCGAAGGTCACCAGGTCATCGCGCCAGCAATCGCGCAGGTCGCTGACCTCGGCCACGCGCTCGCCGTGGCGCCAGAGGTGATAGCGCGGTACGTCGGTGCGCACGTCCAGGTCCAGGCCCAGCGCCGGCAGCGCAGGCGAGCCGGGCTCGGACACGGCCAGCAGCGGACAGGGCACCGGATTGAGCTCGCAGAAGCGGCGGAAGTCCCCGGCCAGCGCGGCCGGCAGGATCGCCAGGTTGACCTGCACATGGGCACTGGCCACGCCGCTGGTGTGGCCGGTGTAGTCACCATGGCGCGCCGCCAGGCGGACTTCCAGGGCGCTGGAATCGGCCGACAGCGAAACGGGGCGGTGCGGGGAAGGGGCGTCTGGCATCTCGGTCTCCGGTGCAGCCGGGCTGGTGCGGCGCGGCGTTGTGAGTGGAATGGGAACGATGTTAGGAGTGCGTGGGGGCCAGCGTCCAACAAAAAATTTATATCTTTTGTTATCGATTTTTTCGATGATGACAGTGGAAATTCCTTGTTAGCGATTTCCATGCCAGGGTATGGCGAGTTGATTGACCTTGACGACCCATTACCCGCGCCAAGCTGGTGCATGGCCCCTCACATTGGCTGACCACGCTGCTTGCCCTGCGTGCGTCGCGCAAACGCCGACGCCGACTCCAGCACCAGTTCAGCCAGGCTGGAACCGGGATCCTCGCGATAGCTGGCGTGGATCTGCAGCGGTGGCAGCGCGGCCTCGCAGCGCAGGATGCGCAGCGGCAGGCGGCGGGTCAGTTCCCGTACGGAGGCGCGCGGCAGCGTGGCTACGCCAAAGCCGCCTTCCACCAGTTGCACCATGGCCGAGATCGAGGAGATCGCATGCACCCGAGGCATGGGCAAGCCCGATTCCTCGAACAGTTGCAGCAGCCCCTGGTGCGGCCGCGAGCCGCGCTGGAAGGTGATGAGGTCGCCCTCGGCCAGTTCGGCCAGGCGATAGATGCGGTTGCTGTGGGTGTCGCGATGTCCCACGAAGACCATCTCCATCGAGGCCATCAGGCGCGAACGCACGGCCGTGTCGCTGCCGACGATGGAGGTGAAGACCAGGTCCTGGGCGCCACGGCGGATCTGTTCCATCAGCACCGGCGAGGTTTCCACCGTCAGTTCCAGCGCGAAATCGGGGTATTGGCTGCGGATTTCCTTGAGCCATCCGGGCAGCCAGCTATGCACCACCGACTCGATGCTGCCGATGCGCAGCGCCATCGGCCCGGCCGTGCCACCGCCCAGCTCCTGCTTGATCTGACGTTGCAGCGACAGCAGCTTCTCGGCCAGCAGCTGGAAGCGCTGGCCGGCCACGGTAAGGCGGAACTGCTTCTCGCGCCTGTCCAGCAGGACCACCCCCAGTTCTTCCTCCAGCGAGGCGATGCGGCTGGACATGGTGGATTGGGTGATGTGGAGTTTTTCCGCAGCGCGGGTGATGCTCTTGAGCGAGGCGGCCCAGTGGAAGGCCTCTACGAAGCGCAGGTTCATGGATGGGGGAGGACGGTTGGCAGTCGGCGACGGCAATCGCGCCTAGCCTACCAGAAGCGGTCCTCGCGCAACAATGGCCCGTGCTGCATGCCCCTGTGCTATGGGCTGGGATGTCGCCGGTGGCCATTGCCGTGATGTAGGAGACGGCGGAGCGAACGCAGGATTGGTTCTGCCCTATGGTACGATGGCGAACCATACGTGAATTACGTATGGTTCGCGGATGGATGCCTTATTCAAAGAGACGCGATTGTTTGAAGCCTACCGGGCGCAATATCTTTCGGATGATGCCTATGCGGAGCTTCAGCAGATGCTGATGAGGCATCCTCACGCGGGCAAGCTGATCAAGGATGCTGGCGGGCTGCGGAAGATCCGTTTTCCCGATGCCCGGCGTTGCAAGGGTAAACGGGGTGGCCTGCGGATCATCTACTACCTCTGGAATGAAGAAAACCAGTTCTGGCTTTTTTCGATCTACGACAAGGATGAAATGGAGGATCTGACTGTCGAACAACGCAAGACACTCAAACGTGCTCTCGACGCTGAACTGGCACGAAGGAAAACACCATGAAAAAGAGAAACCTGTTCGACGAGTTGATGGCCGGCGTGGACGATATGGCCCGGGAGCGCCAGGGCATGGTCACTTTACGCAGCACCAAGGTCAAGCTCCCCGCTGAGCCAGTCTCGATCACCGCCGAGGAAATACAGCGCGTCAGGCATAAGGCGCGCGTGTCGCAGGCGGTGATGGCGCGTAGCCTGCGCGTCAATGCGCGTACCTACCAGAACTGGGAGCAAGGCGTGTCGCGCCCGAATGCCCAGGCAGCGGTCTTGCTGAAACTGGTCGATCAGGACCCCAGCCTGTTTGCCCGTATCAGCTCCCTTGCCTGACGGGGTAGGCGGGTTGGCTTCTTTCTTGCGCGCCGCACCAAATTTCCCGCCACTTTTTCGACCACTTTTCCCACCGCTTGACACTTCCCGCCCGGATACCTATCCTCCACAGCCATTGGTCTTACCTTTCGGACCGCAGCCGCAGCCGGCACGAGCTTGCCTGGCTGGCAACGGCTTATCTCCTTGGCTTTTACGTATCCTCCCCGACAGCATGTCATTTGATCCCATCGTCCAGAAATCGATTTCCGAGCAGGTTGCACAACGTCTGCTGACCATGATCCGCAGCGGCCTGTTGAAGCCCGACCAGCAACTGCCGCCCGAGCGCGAACTGGCGGCCATGCTGGGCGTGGGGCGTCCGGCCGTGCGCGAGGCCATCCGCGGGCTGGCGCTGCTGGGTCTGCTGCGCATCCGCCAGGGTGAGGGGACCTTCGTCAGTTCGCTGGAAACGCGCGAGCTGCTGGAGCCGCTGGAGATGATCATCGATCTCAACCCCGGCACGCTGGAGTCGCTCTTCGATGCCCGCCTCATCATCGAGACCGGCGTGGCGGCGCTGGCAGCCACCCACATCGACGACGCCGAGCTGGACCGCCTGGCCCGCAATGTCGATGACGAGGCGCGCCTGCTGTCGGATCCGGCGGCCTTTGCCGCGGCCGACGTGGAATTCCACGAAGCCATCATCGAGGCCTGCAACAATCCCTTCCTGCAGAGCATCGCCGGCAGCCTCTACATGCTGGGCAAGAAGAGCCGTTCCATCACCTCGCGCATCCCGGCTACGCTGGAGCGCAGCCTGCAGGACCATCGCGAGATCCTCGATGCGCTCAAGGCGCGCGATCCGCACAAGGCGTCCGAGGCCATGCGCAATCACCTGCTGCACGTGCGCGATGCCTATCGTAGCGCCGGCCGCAACCGGGATGAGTCGGTCCACGACTGATCAGGCATCAAGCGTCGCCGTTGCCGTCCGGGCCATCCCGGCGGCATTCCACAACGGCGGCGTGGCAGTACAGCCGCATCCTCCGGGCATGCGGCGCCCCATCCTCACAAGACACGATACCGGTCGGGCGCGCAGGGCCGCCCTAGCCAAGCCGGAGCATGATTGATCAACCCTTTCATCGACAGGAGAACAGCATGCTGGATCTGGCAGGAAAAGTCGTTTTCATCAGCGGTGCAAGCACCGGTATCGGCGCGGCCGCCGCGCGTGCCTTCGGTGCCCGGGGCGCCCACGTGGTGGTGCACTACAACAGTTCGGCCAAGGAGGCCGAACTGGTCGCGGCCGACGTGCGTAGCACCGGTAGCAAGGCCATCACCATCGGCGCCGACGTGCGCGACAGCGCGGCCATCCACCGTGCCGTGGCCAGTGCGGTCGAGCAGCTGGGGCGCATCGACGTGCTCATCAACAATGCCGGCAGCCTGGTCAAGCGCGCGCCGCTGGAACAGGTCACCGATGAATTGTTCGACGACATCATCAACATCAATGCCCGCTCGGTGGTGGCCTTCACTCGCGCGGTGATCCCGGTCATGCGCGCCCAGGGCGGCGGCAACATCATCAACGTGACCTCGGTGGCGGCGCGCCATGGCGGCGGGCCGGGCGCGCTGATCTATGCAGCCTCCAAGGGATTCGTGAGCACCATCACGCGCGGCATGGCCAAGGAATTGCTGGCCGACAAGATCCGCGTCAATGCGGTGGCGCCGGGGGTGATCATGACGCCCTTCCAGGAACGCTTCACCACGCCCGAGCAGCTCGAAGCCTTCCGCAAGACCATCCCCATGGGACGCATCGGCGAACCGGACGAGTGCAGTGGCGCCTTCCTCTACCTGGCCTCCGAGCAGATGTCGGGCTATGTGACCGGGCAGATCATCGAGGTCAACGGCGGCCAGTACATGCCCTGAGCGGGCGCCGGCGGGGCGGTGCCGGGCACTGGCATGGCTCTTGCGGGTTGGCGGGTATCATGCACACCGATACCTTCCTGCACTTGCCTGCCTCGGCCCCGCTGGCGGCCCCCGCCGGCCTGTTGCGCGACAAGCTGGCGCTGTTGCTGGACTCTACCGGCGAAGGCATCTATGGCATCGACCTGGAGGGCCGCTGTACCTTCATCAATCGCGCCGGGGCCGACATGCTGGGCTATGCGCCGGCCGCAGTGCTGGGCCGCAACATGCATGAGCTGGTGCATCACAGCCATGAACATGGCGGCCATTATCCCGAGTCCGAATGCCCCATCCTGAAGGCCTTTCGCAAGGGCGAGTCCTGCCGGGTCGACCAGGAAGTGTTCTGGCGGGCCGATGGCAGCAGCTTCCCGACCGAATATTCCTCTTACCAGATCATCGATGCCGGCCAGGTCCGCGGGGCGGTGATTACCTTCAGCGATATCTCCAAGCGGCGCCAGGCCGAGGAGCAGTTGCAGCGCGCCAAGGCCGAGCTGGAGGTGCGGGTAGCCGAGCGCACCCGCGAGCTATCGGTGGCGCTGCGCCAGGTGCGGCAGTTGTCGGCCCATGCGCATTCGGTGCGGGAGGATGAGCGCACCCGCATCGCCCGCGAAATCCATGACGAACTCGGCAGCCTGCTGGTGGCGCTGAAACTGGACGTGAACTGGATGGCCAGGCGGGTCAGCCATCTCGATCCGGTGGCGCGCAAGTGCGAGGCCATGAATCGCCTGATCGAGACGGCGGTGGACAATGTAGGACGCATCATCACCGATCTTCGCCCCAGCATCCTCGATCACCAGGGTCTGATTGCCGCGCTGGAATGGCAGGTGCAGGAGTTCTCGGAAGCCACCGAGCTGCCCTGCGAGGTCGAGTTCGACATCGCCCCGGATGCCTTTGTGCCGGACGGCGCCAAGGCCACGGCGGCGTTTCGCATCTTCCAGGAAATGCTCTCCAACGTCGCACGCCACGCCCAGGCCAGCCAGGTGCGCATCAGCGTCCACCTGACCCCCGCCGAGCTGCGCATGGAGGTGGAGGACGATGGCGTGGGCACGCCACGGGCCGCGCTGGAAGCGGCCACATCCTATGGCGTGATGGGCATGCGCGAGCGTGCCCTGCACTTCGGCGGCGCATTGAGCATTGCTGGTGCGCGCCTTGCACCAGCAAATGGCACGACGGGCATGCCGGACAGACCAGGCACGCTGGTCTGCCTGCGCCTGCCTACCCACGCCGAGCGGACCTTGCCATGAGCATGCCCGCAGCCAACATCCGCATCTTGCTCTGCGACGACCATCGCATCGTGCGCGAGGGGCTCAAGCAGATCCTGGCCGACACCCCCGACATCGAGGTCGCTGCCGAATGCGCCAGCGGTCCGGAGGTCTTGCATCGCGCCCGGGTCGAAGCCATCGACCTGGTGCTGCTCGACATTGCCATTCCCCAGCAGGACGGGCTGGACGTGCTGCGCCAGATCAAGGAGGAGATGCCACGCTTGCCCGTGCTGATGTTGTCCACCTATCCCGAGAAGCAATATGCGGCGCGCTGCTACAAGCTGGGCGCGGCCGGCTATCTCAACAAGAGTGCCGACCCGGAACAGCTGGTGGCGGCCATCCGCAAGGCCGCCGGCGGTGGCCTGTATGTCAGTGTGCAGATGGCCGAGACGCTGGCCTCGGGGCTGGCCCAGCGCACCATGGCGTCGCAGCGTGCACCGCACGAGAGCCTGTCGCACCGTGAATACCAGGTGTTCCAGCTCATTGCGGCCGGTCGCAGCGTCAAGGAAATCGCCGACCAGCTCGAACTGAGCCCCAATACGGTGAGCACCTATCGCAGCCGCATCCTGGAGAAGACCGGCGCGGCCAATGATGTGGGCATCGCCATGTATGCCGTGCACCACCAGTTGCTGCCGGTCTGAGCGCTTGACGACGCTTTGGCGTGGATTTTCGTCATTCTGACGATGGCCTCGCCCCAGGCTTGTAGTGCCAGCACTACAAGATGTCGTGTCATCACGACGTCCAGGGGTGGCCTGGCAAATCCCTTGCAGGTGAAGTCGGTGAACCAAGCAAGTCACCTCACACTCACCAAACGGGGGAATCATGCCGCAGGAACCACTGACCCATCTATTCCATACCTATGACGCCGAGCGCGCCGGCCAGGGCTGTTGCTGCGGCCAGCATGGCAGCCAGCGGCAGCACGATGCCGAGGCGCAGGCCGCGCTCCAGCAACGCGGCCAGGACGTCGAAACGCTGACCAACGACGTGGTGGAGGAGGCGCTGATGCGTTCGCTCTTCCCGCGCCTGGCCGAGCGCCGAGAGTTCCTGCGGGCGGTGGGCAAGAATGCCGCGCGCGCGGCCATCGCCAGCGTATTGCCGCTGGGCTCGCTGCAGGCCATGGCGCAGGAAAAGAATGGTGCACTGGAAAAGAAGGATCTGAAGATCGGCTTCATCGCCATCACCTGTGCGGCGCCGCTGATCATGGCCGATCCGCTGGGGTTCTATCGCAAGCAGGGCCTCAATGTCTCGCTCAACAAGACGGCGGGCTGGGCGCTGATCCGCGACAAGATGATCAACAAGGAACACGACGCCTCGCATTTCCTCTCGCCCATGCCCCTTGCCATGTCCATGGGCGTGGGCAGCAATGCCACGCAGATGCGTGTGGCGACCATCCAGAACATCAACGGCCAGGCCATCACGCTGCACACCAAACACAAGGACAAGCGCGATCCCAGGCAATGGAAGGGCTTCAAGTTCGCGGTGCCGTTCGAGTATTCGATGCACAATTTCCTGCTGCGCTACTACCTGGCCGAGAACGGCCTGGACCCGGATCGCGATGTGCAGATCCGCGTCACGCCGCCGCCCGAGATGGTGGCCAACCTGCGCGCCGGCAACATCGACGGCTTCCTCGGCCCGGACCCGTTCAACCAGCGCGCGGTGTATGACGAGGTCGGCTTCATCCACATTCTCTCCAAGGAGATCTGGGATGGCCACCCCTGCTGTGCCTTCGGGGCGTCCGAGGAATTCATCCGGCAGAACCCCAATACCTTTGCCGCGCTGTTCCGCGCGGTGCTGACTGCGGCGGCCATGGCGCGCGATCCGGCCAACCGCTCGCTGGTGGCCAAGGTGATCTCGCCCCCGGCCTACCTGAACCAGCCGGAGACGGTGGTGGAGCAGGTGCTGACCGGCCGTTTTGCCGATGGCCTCGGCAATGTCAGGAACGTACCCGGCCGGGCTGACTTCGATCCGGTGCCCTGGCATTCGATGGGGGTGTGGATCCTTACGCAGATGAAGCGCTGGGGCTACCTCAAGGGCGACGTCGACTACAAGGCCATCACCGAGAAGGTGCTGCTGCTGACCGAGGCCAGGAAGTACATGAAGGAGCTGGGCCAGACCCAGCCCGAGGGGGCGTATCGCAGGTATTCCATCATGGGCAAGGAGTTCGATGCCGCCAAGGCCGATGCCTACGTGAACAGCTTCGCCATCAGGAGGACGGCGTGATGGCCGGGCGCAGTCTGGGCTGGCGCGCGGCGTTGATTTCCCTGGCGCTGCTGGCGGCGATGCTGCTGGTGTGGCACCTGGCCACGCTGCCCAAGGAGAGTAACGCCAGCGCGGCCCAGGATGAATACGCCAGGCTGATGGGCAAGAGCAGTGGCGCACCCAAGCGCGATGGTTTCCCGGGGCTGGCGCAGATGGGCCAGACCATCAGCCGCGAACTGGCCCATCCCTTCTATGACAACGGCCCCAATGACAAGGGCATTGGCATCCAGTTGGCCTATTCGCTGGGGCGGGTCGGGCTGGGGTTTGCGATCGCGGCGGTGGTGGCGGTGCCGTTGGGTTTCCTGCTGGGGATGTCGCCGCTGATGCAGCGTGCGCTCGATCCCTTCATCCAGGTATTGAAACCGATCTCGCCCTTGGCCTGGATGCCGCTGGCCTTGTACACCATCAAGGATTCCTCGGTCTCGGGGGTGTTCGTGATCTTCATCTGCTCGGTCTGGCCGATGCTGATGAACACCGCCTTCGGCGTGGCCTCGGTACGGCGTGACTGGCTCAACGTGGCCAAGACGCTGGAGGTCAGGCCGCTGCGGCGTGCCCTGCTGGTGATCCTGCCGGCGGCAGCGCCCACCATCCTGACCGGCATGCGCATTTCCATGGGCATTGCCTGGCTGGTGATCGTGGCCGCCGAGATGCTGGTGGGCGGTACCGGGATCGGTTATTTCGTCTGGAACGAATGGAACAACCTGTCGCTGACCAGCGTGATCTTCGCCATCCTGGTCATCGGGGTGACCGGCATGGTGCTGGACCTGATCTTCGCGCGATTGCAAAGGATGGTGACCTATGTCGAATGAAGGCGGCGTGAACATGGACCATAATTTCCTGAGCGTGCAGGGGCTCTCCAAGCGCTATGCGGCGGGCGCGCCGCCGGTGTTCGAGCAGGTCTCCTTCGGCATCGACCGGGGCGAGTTCGTCTGCGTGATCGGCCACTCCGGCTGCGGCAAGACCACCATCCTCAACGTGCTGGCGGGGCTGGAGGCGGCCAGCGATGGCGTGGTGATCATGGACAGGCGCGAGGTCAAGGGACCCAGCCTGGACCGTGGCGTGGTGTTCCAGAGCCATGCGCTCATGCCGTGGTTCAGTGTACTGGGCAACGTGGTCTTCGCGGTGCGTTCGCGCTGGCCCGACTGGCCCCGTGCGAAAGCCGAGGACCATGCGCGCCGCTTCATCGAGATGGTGGGATTGAAGGGGGCCGAGCACAAGAAGCCCTCCGAGCTCTCGGGCGGCATGAAGCAGCGCGTGGGCATCGCCCGGGCCTTTTCCATCGAACCCAAGATGCTGCTCATGGATGAGCCCTTCGGTGCGCTCGATGCCCTGACACGCGGTGTGGTGCAGGACGAGCTGCTGAAGATCTGCGCAGCCACGCACCAGACCGTGTTCATGATTACCCATGATGTGGATGAAGCCATCCTGCTGGCCGACAAGATCTTCCTCATGTCCAACGGTCCGCAGGCCTGCATCGCCGAGGTGGTCATCAATACGCTGCCCAGGACGCGCAGTCGTGAAGCCATGCATCACGATCCGCAGTTCTACCGCATCCGCAACCACCTGGTGGATTTCCTGGTGCACCGTTCGCGCCAGATCCAGGCGGCCCAGGCCAGCGGCGCGGTGCGTACAGCCACGCGCATCGTGAGGCCGGGGCTGGAGCAGGTGGCGGCCTGATGGCGGCCATCCTTGGAACCATTCATATCGTCAATTCATATCGTCATCGTGTAGCAACGATTCGTCATGATCGATGAGCCGGCCTGGCCGTCGTCATCGATCTTCATTCCATCCATCACAAGGAGAGAGCACATGGACCGTAACCAAGTCACCCAGAAAATCGTCAACGCCAAGGTCAGCAAGAAGATGACCTGGGCCCAGATCGCCGAACGCATCGGCCAGAGCAAGGAGTGGACCACCGCTGCCATGCTGGGCCAGATGACCCTCACGGCCAGGCAGGCTGCACTGACCCAGGAGATGTTCGACCTCACCGATGAAGAGACCCTGTGGCTGCAGATCGTCCCCTACAAGGGCTCGCTGCCCACGGCGGTGCCCACCGATCCGCTGATCTACCGCTGGTACGAGATCGTCAGCGTCTACGGCAGCACCATCAAGGAACTGATCCACGAAGAGTTCGGCGACGGCATCATGAGCGCCATCGATTTCAAGATGGATATCCAGCGCCAGGCCGATCCCCATGGCGACCGGGTCAATGTGATGCTGTCGGGGAAGTTCCTGCCTTACAAGACCTATTGAGCCTGTTCCGGGTCAGGCGGGGAGGGCAGGCCGGGCGCGGCTGGCAACGCATTTCATGCCGTTTGGTGAAATGGGTTCTAGAATAGCGCATGCTCAAAGACAAGAAACTCTCCGCCTACAAGCCCTCGGCGGTCAAGATCCGGGCGCGTTTCGTGGCCATTTCCTGGCGTGACCTGGCGGTCAGCTTCGGCCCCATCCTGCTGCTGATCCTGGTGGGGGCCTGGCTGGTGATCTGGCTGATCCGGCCGGCGCCGCCGTCCTCCATCACCATTGCCGCCGGCCCCAAGGACAGCAATTTCTGGCGCGTGGCCGAGCGCTATCGCACCATCCTGGCGCGCGACGGCATCAAGCTCAACATCGTCGAGACCGGTGGCTCGCTGGACAACCTCAAGCGCCTGGCCGATCCCGACCAGGATGTGGATGTCGGCTTCGTGCAGGGCGGTCTGGCCGGCTCGCTCAGTGCTGACGCACTCTCTTCGCTGGTGTCGCTGGGCAGTATTTCCTACGTGCCGGTGTCGGTCTACTACCGCGTGCCGCCGCCGCGCGAGGATGGCAAGCCGGTGCCGCCCCTGCGCCAGCTCTCGGAGCTGGCCGGCAAGCGCATCGCCATCGGCGGCGAGGGCAGCGGCTCCAGCGTGCTGGCGGCCACGCTCCTGAAAGCCAATGGCGTGGAAACCGGCGGCGGCACCGAGCTGCTCAATATCGGCGGCGACGAGGCCGCCCAGGCGCTCACCAGTGGCAAGATCGATGCGGCTTTCCTGATGGGTGATTCGGTCTCGGTGGCGACCATGGGCAAGCTGCTGCGTGCGCCTGGCATCCGCCTGCTCGACTTTTCGCAGTCGGAGGCCTACGTGCGGCGCTTCCGTTATCTCAATACCCTGAAGATGCCCATGGGCGTGTTCGACCTGGCGCGCAACCTGCCGGCCCGCGACACCCAGCTGATCGCGCCTACGGCCGAGCTGGTGGCCCGCGACGACCTCCATCCGGCGCTCTCGGACCTGCTCATCGCCGCCGCCCGCGAGGTCCATGGCAAGGCCAATGTGATGCAGAAGGCCGGTGAGTTCCCGGCGCCGCTGGAGCACGAATATCCGATCAGCGACGATGCGGCCCGCTATTACAAGTCCGGCAAGACCTTCTTCTACCGCACCCTGCCATTCTGGATGGCCAGCCTGGTCGACCGGGCGGTGGTGATCGTGCTGCCGGTGATCCTGTTGCTCATTCCCGGCATCCGCCTGGTGCCCATGCTGTATGGCTGGCGCATCCGCTCGCGCATCTACCGCTGGTATGGCGAACTGATCGCGCTGGAGCGTGGCCTCTCGCGGGACACCCCTGAGGACCAGGCGGAGATCCTGCGGCGCCTCGATGATATCGAAGCCGCCGTCAATCGCATGAAGATGCCACTGTCCTTTGCCGACCAGTTCTATGTGTTGCGCGAGCACATCGGTTTCGTGCGCGCCCGCCTGGCGCACGGTGTGGCCTGAATGCCACGCCCGCGCCGGCGCCGGGAGACGGGTAGAGGAGGGCTGTTGTATCCTCGCCATGGCAGCAGAACCACTGTATAAAAAATACTGTTTATTCATACAGTGTTTGTGCTAAAGTGAAGCCTCCTATCGACAAGAAGAGGAATCGCTGCCATGACACATTTTGATCTTGCTTCCGACGCTCGCTTCGCTGTTGCTTCTTCCAGCCCGTCTTCGCTGTCCATTCGCCTGGGCCGTCGCGAAATCTTCATCTGCCGCGACACCTACGTGCGTCGCTACCGGGTCAATCCGGTCATCGAATGCAGCGCCGGCATCGAACCCGGCCATCTGGAAGTGCTGCTGTTGCGCCGCTGGCTGGTGGTACTGTCGAAGGCGCGTGCCTGATGCGGCGTGCCCTCGACTGGCTGGTGGTGGATGCGCTGGGTCGGGCGGCTGGCGTGCATCAGCAGGCCGTGCCGGCCGTCACCGGGGTGCTTGCGGCAGTGGCCACAGCGGCCGATGGCGCCGCCGCCAATGACGATTCCATGCGCGCAAACGTCACCAGATGCCTTACTTCCAGCCTGATGCCTATCGATTCCCCCACCGCATGATCGCGCTGGGAGGGCAGCAGCGACAGCAGCTGCTGGCCATTCTCCAGTGCCAGGGTGTAGAGGAACTGCGCTCCCCGGAACGATTTGCGCAGCACCCTTGCACGCAAGGGCGAGGCGTCGTCCCGTATCACGTCGTCGGCCCGGAGCAGTACCTCGACCTGCACCAGACCGGCAGTTCGTTCGCCCTCTGGCGGTCGCCCACGCAATAGTCCGGCGGCGGTCCGCACTTCGATTTCCCCTGGCTGCTCAGCGCCGCCTGCCATTTGCACCTCCCCGGGCAGCAGCACGCCATGGCCGATGAAGTCCGCCGTGAAGCGGGTGGCCGGGCGATGGTAGAGGGTGCTGGGGCTATCCCACTGTTCCAGCCGGCCTCGTCGCATCACCCCCACTACGTCGGCCACGGCGAAGGCTTCCATCTGGTCGTGGGTGACCATCAGGGCCGTGGTGCCGGTGCGCTTGAGGATGTCACGAACATCGTGGGCCAGTCGTTCGCGCAGTTCCACGTCCAGGCTGGAAAACGGCTCATCCAGCAACAGCAGGCGCGGCTGCGGCGCCAGTGCGCGCGCCAGGGCGATGCGTTGCTGCTGGCCGCCCGAGAGCTGGTGCGGGTACTTGCGCGCGGCGTCGGGCAGGCCGACCAGATCCAGCATGTCGGCCACGACCTGCTCGCGTTGCGCGCGTTGCAGGGCACGCAGGCCAAAGCCGATGTTGGCCGCCACATCCAGATGCGGGAACAGCGCAAAATCCTGGAACACCATGCCGATGCGCCTTGCCTCGGCCGCCACCCTCGTTCCCTGGCCATCCAGCCATTGACCATCCAGTCGGATGCGGCCTGATTGCGGCGCCTCCAGCCCGGCCACGGCGCGCAGCAGGCTGGTCTTGCCGCTGCCGGAAGGGCCGATCAGCGCGCCCAGCTGGCCTGCCTGCAGGCCGAAGGACACGCCCTCCACGGCAGGGGCGCTGGTACGGGGATAGCGGATGCTGACGTGCTCGACTTCCAGAAACATGGGCAGGCTCGATGAAATGGTTACAATTCGCATTAGCGCATTGTCGCAGTGTAGCGCATGTGTTCGTAACCCCTTTCTTTTGATTGCTTCTGCTGACTTCTCCTATGCACATCATCGCTTTGTTCGCCATCCTGATCGCCTTGCCCCTGCTGGGCATCCTGGGCGCCTGGCTGGGGCTGGATGCGGCCGGCATCGCCAGCCTGCGCGAGCAGATGCAGACGGTGCTGCCCGGTTACCTGGCGACCTCGGGCTGGCTGGCGCTGATGGTGACGCTGGGCGTGGTGCTGGTGGGTGGCGCCACGGCGGTGACGGTCAGCCTGTTCGCGTTTCGCGGCAAGCGCTGGCTGTCCTGGGCCTTGCTGCTGCCCATGGCCATGCCGGCCTATGTGTCGGCCTATGCCTATACCGACTTCCTGCAGTACGCCGGCTGGCTGCAGGGCACGCTGCGCGGCTGGTTTCCCGGCTTGCGGCTGGATGTGCGGGGTTTGCCGGGGGCGGTCTCTATGTTCGTCCTCACGCTCTATCCCTATGCCTACCTGCTGGCCCGCAATGCCCTCGGCGAGCGCGGCACGCACCTGATGGAAGCGGCCCGCATGCTGGGTGCGCCGCTGTCCGAGCGCATCGTGCGGGTGGCCTTGCCGCTGGCGCGCCCGGCCCTGGCGGCGGGGGCGGCGCTGGCGCTGATGGAGACGCTGGCCGACTATGGCGTCTCGGCCTATTTCGGCCTGAGCACCTTTACCACCGGCATCTACAAGGCCTGGGTGGTGCTCGATGACCGGCTGGCGGCGGCCCAGTATGCGTCGGCCTTGTTGCTCTTCGTGGCGGTATTGCTGTGGCTGGAGCGCCGCGAGCAGGGCCGCATGCGCTTTGCCGCCAGCCGTGGCGCGCGGGGCGACGATGGTGCGCAGGCGCGCTTGCCGGTGCTCTCACGCGGCCAGACCCTGGTGGCCTGGCTGGTGTGCGGCCTGCCGGTCTTGCTGGGCTTCGTGCTGCCGGTGGCGATCCTGTTGCACCTGTGGTGGGGCGAACTGGGGCGTAGCGCGCCGACCGGGTTCGAGGGGGCGCAAGCCGCCGCCTTCGACCTGGCCCGTTATGCCGGCTGGGTCTGGAACAGTTTCCGCTTCGGCGGCATGGCCGCGCTGGCGGCCATCGCGCTGGCCCTGGCCTTGTGCCTGGCCTTGCGCAGCGCTCGCCTGCCGCGCCTGCAGGGGGCCATGCTGCGCCTGACCGCCCGCCTGGCCGGGATGGGCTATGCCATCCCCGGTTCGGTGATCGCCGTGGGCATCCTGCTGCCGGTGGCCTGGCTGCAATCGCTGTGGCCGGCGGCGGGCCTGGGGGTGCTGCTCACGGCCAGCTCGCTGGGCGTGATCTATGCGTATCTGGTACGCTTCACGGCGGTTGCGGTACAGTCGGTGGAGTCCGGCTATACCCGCATCCCGGCCAGTCTCGATGAAGCCGCGCGCACGCTGGGCAGCAAGCCCGCGGCGATTGCCTGGCGCATCCACATGCCGCTGCTGTGGCGCTCGCTGGCGGTGGCGGCGCTGATGGTGTTCGTCGATGTGGTCAAGGAATTGCCGGCGACGTTGCTGCTGCGTCCCTTCGATACCGATACGCTGGCCGTGATCGCGCATAACCTGGCGCGCGATGAGCGGCTGGGGGAGGCGGCCTTGCCGGCGCTGTCCATCGTGCTGGTGGGGCTGGCGCCGGTGCTGCTGGTCATGCGGGCGCTCGATGGCGGGCGTGGCGAGGGCTTGCAAAGTGGCGTTCCGCCCGCATAAAGACAGGACCCTTTAGTCCCCGGTGGTCTCCCCGTTGTCCACCTGGTCAGGCGCAATGCGAATGGAGAAACAATGAGCCAATACGATTACGATCTCTTCACCATCGGTGGCGGTTCCGGTGGCGTGCGCGCGGCGCGCTTCGCCGGCCAGGCCGGCGCCCGCGTGGGCCTGGCGGAGAAGGGTGACCTGGGGGGCACCTGCGTCAATGTGGGCTGCATTCCCAAGAAGCTGATGTCCTACAGCGCCCATTTCCACGAAGACTTTGCCGACGCCGCCGGTTATGGCTGGACCCTGAACGGCCAGCCCAGCTTCGACTGGAGCACGCTGATCGCCAACAAGGACCGCGAGATCGCGCACCTGAACGACATCTACCAGCGCCTGCTCGATGGCGCCAATGTCAGCCTGCACCGCGGTTTTGCCACGGTGGAAGACGCCCATACCGTCAACGTCGATGGCCAGCGCTTCACCGCACGCCACATCCTGGTGGCCACCGGCGGCCGGCCCGAGAAGCCTGACGTTCCCGGTCGCGAGCTGGGCATCACATCCGACGATTTCTTCCATCTCAAGGCCTTGCCCAAGCGTACCGTCGTGCTGGGCGGCGGCTATATCGCGGTGGAACTGGCTTCCATCCTCAATGGCCTGGGCAGCGAGGTGACCCTGGTCTACCGGCGCGAGCGCCTGTTGCGCAACATGGATGCCGACCTGGGCGTGCATCTGGCCGACGAGATGGCCAAGCAGGGCATCAGGCTGGTCTTCAACGCCAGCATCGAGTCGATCGAAGCAGCACAGGCCTCGGAGGACAGCGTCAAGAACGTGCGCCTGACCAATGGCGAGCTCCTGCAGGCCGAGTGCATCCTCTTTGCCACCGGCCGCACGCCCAACACGGCCGGCCTGGGGCTGGAGCAGGCGGGCGTGGTGCTGGCAAAGAACGGTGCGGTCCAGGTCAATGGCGATTTCGAGAGCAGCGTGCCCTCCATCCTGGCCGTGGGCGACGTGATCGATCGCGTGGCCTTGACGCCGGTGGCGCTGGCCGAGGCGATGGTGGTGGTGGCGCGCCTGTTCGGACGGGGCGAGCGCCGCATGTCCTACGCCAATATCCCCACGGCCGTGTTCAGCCATCCCAATATCGGCACCGTGGGTCTGAGCGAGGAAGAAGCGCGCAAGGAGGTGGGCGAGGTCAAGATCTTCAAGACCGATTTCAAGCCGCTCAAGAACACCCTCTCGCGCAATACCGGTCGCACCTTCATGAAGCTGGTGGTCGATGCCAGGTCCGATCGCGTGCTGGGCGTGCACATGGTGGGCGGCGATGCCGGCGAGGTGATCCAGGGCTTTGCCGTGGCCCTGCAATGTGGTGCCACCAAGGCGCAGTTCGATGCCACCATCGGCATCCATCCGACCTCGGCCGAGGAGTTCGTGACGCTGCGCACGCCGGTGGCCTGATGCGGATGCGATAGCGCGGCAGGGCAGGATGGCGTGCGATGCAAAACGGGGATGCCTGGCATCCCCGTTTTTATTGGGAAGTGGAAGGCGAACGCAGGATCACCGCCACAAGGCATAGCCGATGCGCAATTGCGCCGGGTCCTTCTGGTTGTAGGTCAGCAGGCTTTCGCCGTAGCCATAGAAATAGCTCATCATCAGGTAGCCGGCGGTGCCCGGCAGCAGGCGCGAGAGCGGATAGGAGAGCTGGGTCTCGACGCTGCCCTTGCCCCCCTGCTTGCCCTTGCGCAGCAAGGCCGCCACCTCCGCGCCATCAGGCTTGCCGTAAGCCAGCTTCAGGTCCAGGTGGCCGCGATAGTCGGCGATATCCGGGTTGTCGCTGGTGGGGCCGAGATAGGTATAGAGCTTGGGCGCGACCGTCAGGTGATAGTCGTTGAGGTTTCCGACGTTCAGCGTGGGCTGGATGAAATAGGTGTTGATGCTGCGCGACTGCGGACCGTCGCGTCCGTTGGACTCATGTTCCAGGCCGGTGGCGATGCCGACCCGGCTCAACAGCCGATTTTGCACACCCAGGTCCGGCAGGTAGTAGAACAGGCTGGGACGATAGCTGGTATCGCGGAAGGGGGCCGAGGGCGCGGACAGGTCCCACAGCGAGAACTGGGTGTAGCCGAAGTAGAGATTGTCGAGCACGCCGCGCGAGCGCGGATCTTCCGGTACGAACAGGCGGAACTTGAAGCTGAGCTGGAAGCGCGCGTTGGTCTCCCCGCCGCCATGGCCTAGCGTGAAATACATCGGTTCGTTGAAGGACAGGCGGCGATTGTTGGAGAGGATGTCCTCGGCCGCCGGTGCGCTCTCCAGCGGCGAGGCATCGGCGCCGGGCGTGAGCACCGTGGCTGAAGGGGATACCGGCGCCACCTGGCTGGATGAGTCGGCCAGGGGCGCCTCGATCAGTCCGGAAGGGGCGGGCAACGGGCCCAGGGCCGGATCTGGCCGCACCACCGCCACCAGCACTGGTGAAGCATCGATGCCGATGGGTTCGATACGCACCGTGCCGCGCAGGCGCTCAGGCAGGGTGCCGCGATAGCGTATCTTGCGGAACTGCCCTTGTTCGAGCGTGACCTGGTCGTCGCCGTCGACCCGCTGCAAGGCCAGTTGCCGGGGCGGGATCATGTCGGCCGAGACGGCCACCAGCAAGCTGCGCGGCAACACATAGGTATGCGCCGGCGCTTCATCCTGGCTCACCAGGAGGGTCAGTTCCAGCGGTTTGCTGGCATCCACGCGCTTGGGCGGCTGCACCAGCGATATGCCGGCGCGGGCCGGCATGCAGGCCAGCAGCGGCAAGCCGATGGCACACAGTGCAAACAGGCGTGGCAGGTGGGAAGTGAACAAAAATTCGCGCTGGCCGCGCTGGCAACGGCGGTGTTGGAGTAAGCTGGGCATGGCATCCTGATTCTTGATTGTTGTTCGTTCTTGCACGGGGTGGCGCAGGTGGCGCCAAAGTCGCGATTGGAGCGAGGGCCTGGTCCCGTTCCTGCAGCAACAGATCGATCCGGGCCGATAAAGTTGCCATGCACAGGGATGAAACCGAGGGCGTAACGGTCAGCATGTCTGTCTGATAACAGGTATTTCCTGATTGTGGCAGAATGGCGCGCCCCATAAGCTCGGTTTGTGGTCTGAGTCCATCCCGGGCACTGCAGGCGGATTCGGCCGGAGCCGTCCCGTTGGCTCACTTTTTGAATAACCCAGGTCTTCCTACGCGTCTGCGAATGTCATGTTAAGTGCAACCTACGACACTGCCCTGGTCGTCGTCTCGCTGCTGGTGGCCATCCTCGCCTCCTACACGGCGCTGGACATGGCCGAGCGCATCAACACCACCAGCACCCAGCATTCGACCGCCGCCCGCCTGTGGCTGGCAGGTGGCGCCGTGGCCATGGGCGTGGGAATCTGGGCCATGCACTTCATCGGCATGCTGGCGTTCCGCTTGCCGATTGCGCTGGGCTACGACGCCTGGATCACCGGACTGTCGCTGATCATCGCCGTGGCGGTGTCGGGCTATGCGCTGTGGATCGTCACCCAGCCCGACCTGCCCCTGCGACGGCTGTTGAGCAGCGCCGTGCTCATGGGGATCGGCATCGCCGGGATGCACTATACCGGCATGGCGGCCATGCGCATGCGGCCGGGGATCGATTACGATCTGGTGCTGTTCCTGGCCTCGGTGGCCATCGCCATCGCGGCGTCGGCAGCGGCCCTGTGGATCGCCTTCAGCCTGCGCAAGAACACCCCCTACGTCAAGGCGGCCCGGGCCGGTGCCTCGGTGGTGATGGGCGTGGCCATCGTCGGCATGCACTATACCGGCATGGCCGCCGCCAATTTCCGCGATGGGGCCATCTGCATGGCCGCCAGCGAAGGTGTCGGGCCCGGCTGGCTGGCAGTGCTGATCATCGTGGTGACGCTGGCGGTGCTGACCATCGCCTTGCTGACCTCGGTGCTGGACGCCCGCCTGGAGTCGCGTACCGCCAAGCTGGCCCGTTCCCTGGCCGAGGCCAACGAGGAACTGACGCAGATGGTGCTGCATGACCAGCTCACCAAGCTGCCCAACCGCACCCTGCTGGAAGACCGCCTGAACCAGGCCATCAACAAGGCCGCCCGCAGTGCCGGGCATTTCGCCCTGATGTTCATGGACCTGGACGGTTTCAAGGCCATCAACGATACCCTGGGCCACCATATCGGCGACCGCCTGCTCATGGAGGTCGGCCGTCGCCTCAGCAACGCCATGCGGGCCCACGATACCGTGGCGCGCCTGGGCGGCGACGAGTTCGTCATCCTGGTGGAGCTGGGCAAGGCAGAGGATGCCATGGCCGTGGCCGAGAAGGTGGTGGAGGTGGTCAACCTGCCCTTCATGGTCGATGACCACGAGTTGCGCGTCTCGGCCAGCGTGGGCATTGCCATCTATCCGGAAGACGGCAGTACCCGCCACGACCTGGTGATCAACGCCGACGCGGCGATGTACCACACCAAGCGCAGCGGCCGCAACGGCTACAACTTCTTCGAACCCTCCATGAACGCCAACGCCCACAACCAGCTGCAATGGCTGCAGGACTTGCGGGTGGCGCTGGAGCGCAGACAGTTCCGCCTGGTCTACCAGCCCAAGTTCAGCCTGCCGGACGGCCCGGTGCTGGGCGCCGAAGCGCTGCTGCGCTGGCAGCATCCGCTGCATGGCGTGGTCGGCCCGGACGAATTCATCGGCCTGGCCGAGCGTTCCGGCCTGATCATTCCCATCGGTGCCTGGGTGCTGGACGAGGCCTGTCGTCAGATGCGCGAATGGCTCAATCTCGGGCATACCGACTGGAAGATGTCGGTAAACCTGTCGGCCGTGCAGTTTGCCGATCCGCACCTGCTGGATACGGTGCGTTCGACGCTGGAGCGTCACCAGCTGCCGCCGCAGTGCCTGACCCTGGAAGTGACCGAGTCGACGGCCATGCACGACACCCAGGCCAGCCTGCAGACACTGCAGCAGATTGCCGACCTGGGCGTGGAGATTTCCATCGACGACTTCGGCACCGGCTACTCCAGCCTGCTCTATCTCAAGCGCCTGCCGGCCAACGAACTCAAGATCGATCGCGGCTTCGTACGTGACCTCAGCGATGGCTCGGAAGATGCAGCCATCGTCTCGGCCATCGTGGCCCTGGGACGTACCCTCAACCTGCGCATCGTGGCCGAGGGGGTGGAGACCGAGAAGCAGCAGCAGTTCCTGGCCTCGGTCGGTTGCGACGCCCTGCAGGGCTTCCTGCTGGGCCGGCCGATGACCCCGGAGCTATTCCTGCAGGCTGTGCGCGCGCAGCACAAGAGCGCTGCCTGAATTCCGTCGCTGGCGGCCGCGCCGGGGTATCCCTCAAATTGGCACGGCCAAGGCCGTTTATTCACCGGATTGCCCCCTCGCACTTGGTGCAAAGATGAAGTCATAGGCTATCGGTCCCGCAGGGGACGATAGCGCCAGACTCCTGAGGGGGAGGTTGGGACGGATGGCTGGTCTGGCATCCGTCCCTTTTTGTTGTCATCCACAGCGCCGATGGCATCCGTCGGCCCCGGCGGGCGGCTCAGAGCACCTTGCCCGGGTTCATCAATTGTTGCGGATCCAGCGCCAGCTTGATGGCGCGCATCATCTGCAATTCCACCGGCGACTTGTAGCGCCGGATTTCCTCGCGTTTCAGGGCCCCCAGCCCATGCTCGGCCGAGATCGAGCCGCCGAAGCGGTCCACGCTGTCATGCACCACCAGGTTGATGGCCGCCTGCTGGGCGATGAAGTCGGTATCTGCCGCGCCTTGCGGTGGCGACACGTTGTAGTGCAGGTTGCCGTCGCCCAGGTGGCCGAACGTGACCATGCGGCAGCCCGGCGAGGCCGCCTGCAGCAGCGCATCGGTGGTGCTGATGAAGTCGGCGATGCGGGAGATCGGCACCGAGATGTCGTGCTTGATGTTCTTGCCTTCGTGCGCCTGCGCCATCGAGATGTTCTCGCGCAATTCCCACAGGGCGCGGGACTGGGCCAGCGAGGCGGCGATGACGGCGTCGTTGACCAGCGATTGTTCCAGCGCTGCGCCGATGAGGCTTTCGAAGAGGCTGCGCGCGTGTTCCTCCGATTCGCTGTCCGACAGTTCCAGCAGGACGTATTGGGGATGATGCTGCGCAAACGGCAGTCGTTGTTCGGGGAAGTGCTTGCAGACCAGCCGCAGGCAGAAATCGGACATCAGCTCGAAACCGGTCAGGGCCGGCCCGCAGTGCTGCTGGGCCTGCTGCAGCAGCTGCAGCGCCTGGGCCGGCGTTCCCAGCGCCACCAGCGCGGTGACCTGGGCACGCGGCTGCGGGAAGAGCTTGAGCACGGCGGCCGTGATCACGCCCAGCGTGCCCTCGGCGCCGATGAAGAGGTCACGCAGGTCGTAACCGGTATTGTCCTTGCGCAGGCCCTTGAGGCTGCTCATGATCTCGCCCTGGGCGGTGACCACTTCCAGCCCCAGGCACAGTTCGCGGGTATTGCCGTAGCGCAGTACGCCGGTGCCCCCGGCATTGGTGGAGAGGTTGCCGCCGATGGTGCAGCTGCCCTCGGCCGCCAGTGACAGCGGGAACAGCCGGTCGGCGCTGGCAGCGCGTTCCTGGATGTGCTGCAGGATGCAGCCGGCTTCCACCGTCATGGTGTTGTTGACCGTATCGACAGCGCGGATGCGATTCAAGCGCCGCAATGAGAGCACGGCGGCATTGCCCTGCTGGTCGGGCACGCTGCCCAGCACCAGGCCGGTATTGCCACCTTGCGGCACCAGCGGGACCTGGTATTGCGCGCACAGCTTGACCAGGGCGGCTACCTCGGCGACATCGGCCGGCCGCAGCACGGCCACGGCGCGGCCGGTATAGCGGCCACGCTGGTCGGTCAGGTAGCCGGCGGTGTCGCCCGCTTCGGTGAGGACATGGGCGGCACCGATGGCGGTGCGGCAGGCTTGCAGGAATTCGGTCATGGACATGTGGGGAATACAGGCAATGCAGGCATTGGCACGCGTCCGGGCGGGCGCGTGCAGACGGGCAGGGGCCGGGGCCGGCTTACTGGGAGGCCTTCTGGATCGCCTGGCGGGCGATTTCCTTGGCGGCCTTCTTGAACGGGTGCAGGTAGAGCAGGGCGCACAGGAAGTACACGCAGGTCAGCGCCACCTCGGCCCAGGCCAGCAGCACCGAGGTATGGACGGCGTCGCTGGTGGCGCGCACCAGGCCTTCGGCCAGGTAGACCAGGATCAGCATGGAGGACCACTGCAGGGTGTAGACATCGCGCTTCAATACGCCACGCAAGGGCAGCAGCAGCGGCAGCACCTTCAGCACCATCCACGAGCCGCCCGGGCGCAAGGGGGCCAGTACCAGTTCCCACGCCAGGCACAGCAGGATCAGGGCGATCAGGCTGAAACAGGCTCCCAGGTGGAAATAGCGCGCACGGCTGTTCATGATGGTCTCCGTAGTTTGATGGCGGTCTCTGCCAGCCTTTTGCCCAGCGCGATGGCCAGGGTTCGCGAGTCGTCCGACAGCGGCTGGTTGCCGTTGACGCCCGCCCAGTGGCTGGCGCCGTAGGGCGTGCCGCCGCTGTGGGTATTCATCAGTTCGGGATGCGCATAGGGCAGGCCCAAGAGCAGCATGCCATGGTGCAGCAGCGGGATCATCATCGTCAGCAGCGTGGACTCCTGGCCGCCGTGCAGGCTGCCGGTGGAGGTGAACACGCAGGCTGGCTTGCCCGTCAAGGCACCGGAGAGCCACTGCGGCGCGGTGCCATCCCAGAAGTATTTCATGGCGGCGGCCATGTTGCCGAAGCGGGTGGGCGAACCCAGCGCCAGGCCGTCGCATTGCTGCAGGTCGGCGGCTTCCACGTAGGGGGCGCCTGTGGCCGGCACGTCCGGCTCCACTGCCTCGGTCACGGTCGACACCGCTGGCACCGTGCGCAGGCGTGCGTCGCAGCCGGGCACGCTTTCCACGCCCTGGGCGATGAGTTCGGCCAGCTTGCGGGTAGCGCCATGGCGCGAGTAGTACAGCACCAGGATGGTGGCGTTGGGGGAGGCGTGGGAAGTGGTCGTCATACTGGCATTATATTTCTGTTTTTTTCCGCGGCGACATGAGGAAAAGGAGTGAGGCAACTGCCTTTTCCTTCGCTATGCAGCGAAAGAATCCGAAACTTACGGATTCACACACGGATTTGCGGTTTTTTGTCGCCAGCTTGGGCGATAATCGGGGACGTTGTCGTCCGCAGGTAAATGCGGGGCGACAGGAACCTTGGCCGGCCGGGAGCAGTCTTCCTGCGCTGTGTGCAATCGAAGTCGAACCGATGTCCTCTTTGCGTTTTTCCTTTTCCCGTATGCGTGGCCTGACCCGTGAACAGTGTAGCGATCTCCTGCGCTTCGCCGGCCGGCGTCTGCGCGAGGACCGCCTGCCGCAGGTGGCCGGCAGCCTGACCTTCACCACCATCCTCTCGCTGGTGCCGATGCTGACCATCGCACTGGCGCTGTTTACGGCCTTTCCGCTGTTCTCGACCTTCCGTGCCTCGCTGGAAGCCTATTTCGTCGAGAACCTCATGCCCAAGGGCGTGGCCAACACCATCCTGGGCTACCTGAACCAGTTCGCCGCCAAGTCGGCGCGCATCTCGGCCGTGGGCGGGGTGCTGCTGATCCTGACCTCGGTGCTGACCATGTCCACCATCGAGAGCGTGTTCAACCAGATCTGGCGCGTCAAGAAATCCCGGCCGCTGGTGCAGCGGGTGCTGGTGTACTGGGCCATCATCACGCTGGGACCCTTGCTCATCGGGGTCTCCATCAGCGTGACCTCCTATCTGTCCACCGCCACCGGCGGCGCCGTCAGGAGCCTGCCCTGGCTGGGCGAGAGCTTCTACACCCTGGTCTCGCTGATGTTCTCGACGCTGGCCTACACGCTGCTCTACAGCACCGTGCCCAACCAGACCGTGGACTGGCGCGACGCACTGGCCGGCGGCGTCCTGGCCGGCATCGGCCTGGAAATCGCCAAGCGGCTCTTTGCCGTCTACATCCTCAAGTTCCCTACCTACACCATGGTCTATGGCACGGTGGCGGTGCTGCCGATCTTCCTGGTGTGGATCTACATGATGTGGATGATCACCCTGTTCGGCGCGCTGCTGGCGGCGGCCTTGCCGGTGGTGCGCTACGAGCGCTGGTGGCACGTGGCCTCGCCCGGGGCCGAGTTCATCGATGCCGTGAAGCTGCTCAAGTGCCTCTACACCGCCCGTGCCGGCGACGACTCGGCCGTGGTCAGCATGGAAGAGATGCGTCGCGCCACCAAGCTGGGGCTGGGCGAGCTGCAGCAACTGCTGGCCCGCATGGGTGAAACCGGCTGGGTGGCCTCGGTCAAGCCCGACACGCCGCGCCGCGCCGGCTGGAACCGCCGCATCACCGACGACATGGACCGCTGGACGCTGGTGGCGAACCCCGCCACGATCCGGCTGGCGCAACTGTATCGCCTGTTCGTCTTCGATCCGGCGGTGCTGGCCCAGGCCGGCGAGGAGGATGTGCTGGTCACGCGCGTGGACGAGGCGGTCAATACCATGCTGGCGCAGTCGCTGGAAGACTATTGCCGCGCACGCGAACCGCTCCGCCAGGCGGTCGAGCCGGCAGTCGCCGACCTGCCGCATGGCGCGGTGCCGCTGGAGCAGCGCCGTCGCCTCTGGGAGCGCTGAGCGTTTAGCAGGTTCCAGCCTAGAAGGATACCTGTCCGGTCAGCATCTGCCAGTACATCACCCAGTCGCCCATGAAGGAGTAGAGCGGGTGGCGGAAGGTGGCGGGCTGGTTTCTTTCCACCATGAAATGCCCGACCCAGGCAAAGCCGTAGCCGCAGAAAATGGCCACCGCGATCCACCACCACTGATGCGTGACCAGCAGCAGCAACAGGCTCAGCAAGGCCAGCGTGGAGCCCAGGAAATGCAGTTGCCGGTTGACCCGATGCGAATGTTCGCTCAGGTAGGCCGGATAGAAGTCGCTGAAGCTGGCATAGCGGCGATGCGGCAGGGTAGCGGACATGGCGGTGCCTTCGGGAAGTCCTGATGTCTTCAGCTTAGTCAGCGCCGCGGCCAACTTCAATCTTCATCTCACCCTGCCGTGACGTGATGGCGTAGGATGATCTTCGGAAATACTGCAAAGCAGCGCGTTTGGCGGTTGCCGAAACCACATGCTTGCCCGTACCATGTGTTTGCAGGCTGGCATCAGCAAGCTCATCGGCAATCGGCTATGCTGTTGCCCCCGTGAATTGGATTTTCCCGGCATCATCGCCTACAGTCAAAACAGCTTCATACAAATTTAGGATGACATCATGAAAGTCTCTGAAATCCTCAAGGTCAAAGGCAACATTCTTTTCACCGTCACGCCGGAAACCCCGATTCAGGAGGCGGTGGCTGCGATGGCCGAGAAAGACATCGGTTCGCTGGTGGTCATGGAATATGGCGACCTGGTCGGCATGCTGACCTTCCGCGAAGTGCTGCTGACACTGCACAAGAACGGCGGCGCGCTGGG
>JAFAMT010000427.1 GCA_019233085.1 Herbaspirillum sp. | reverse complement strand
CCGGATGCAAAAAAAACAAGGCGGAATTTCTATGAAATTCCGCCTTGTCGATATGCGTCCGACGCATGAGCGCCGCAAAGACTAATGATTTACTTGGCTGCGGCCTTGTTCATCAGGAAGGTGGTCACCAGCGGCACGGGGCGGCCGGTGGCTCCCTTGTTGGCGCCGCTGCGCGAGGCCGTGCCGGCGATGTCAAGGTGGGCCCAGGTGTACTTGCGGGTGAAGCGTTCCAGGAAGCAGGCGGCGGTGACGCTGCCAGCGGGCTGGCCGCCGATGTTGGCGATATCGGCGAAGTTGGACTTCAACTGTTCCTGGTAGACGTCCTGGATGGGCATGCGCCATGCGGTGTCGCCGGTCTCGCGGCCGGCGGCCAGCAGCTCGTTGGCCAGCTGGTCGTGGGCGGCATCTTCACGGGTGAACAGGCCCGAGTTGTGATGGCCCAGCGCCACGATGCAGGCGCCGGTCAGGGTGGCGATGTCGACCACGGCGGCCGGCTTGAAGCGTTCCACGTAGGTCAGGGCGTCGCACAGGATCAGGCGGCCTTCGGCATCGGTGTTGAGCACTTCGATGGTCTGGCCGGACATCGAGGTGACGATGTCGCCGGGCTTGGTGGCGCGGCCCGAGGGCATGTTTTCGCAGGTCGGGATGACGCCGATGACGTTCAGTTTCAGGTCCAGTTCGGCGATGGTGCGGAAGGTGCCCAGCACGGTTGCGGCGCCGCACATGTCGTACTTCATCTCGTCCATGTTCAGGCCCGGCTTGAGCGAGATGCCGCCGGTATCGAAGGTGATGCCCTTGCCCACCAGTACCACCGGCGCGTCCTTGGCCTTGCCGCCCAGGTGCTTGATGACGATGAACTTGGGCGGCTCGTCGCTGCCGTTGGTGACCGACAGGAAGCTGCCCATCTTCAGGGCCTCCAGCTGCTTGCGGTCCAGTACTTCCACGCCCAGCTTGAACTGCTTGCCCAGCTTCTTGGCGGTGTTGGCCAGGTAGGTCGGGGTGCAGACGTTGCCAGGCAGGTTGCCCAGGTCCTTGGTCAGGGCCATGCCATTGGCCAGCGCCACGGCTTCGGCCAGCGCGGTCTTGGCGGCGGCGATGGCCGTCACCGGGACCAGGAAGGCGATCTTCTTGACGCCCGTGGGGGCCGGGTCCTTCTTGCTCTTCAAGACGTCGGAGCGGTAGTCGGCGTCGCGGCCGGCCAGCACCACGTTGCGGATGGCCCAGGCCAGGTCGCGGCCCTTGATGGCATCCAAGGGCAGGGCCAGGGCGGCGTCGTCGCAGCCCAGGGTGGCCAGGGTGCGCACCAGGGCGCCGCTGGCGGCGGCAAAGCTCTTGTCGCTGATCTCTTCATCAGCGCCCAGGCCAAGCAGCACGATGCGTTCGGCGGCAATGCCGGTGACGCCGCGCAGCAGCAGGGTCGAGCCCGGCTTGCCGGAAATGTCGCCCGACTTCAGCGCGGCGCTGATGGCGCCCAGCTTGTCCAGGGCGCCGGCGGCCTTGGACAGCTTGCGGTTTTCATAGATGCCTACCACCAGTGCACCGGTCTTGACGGCGGTCACGGCGTTTTTTGCGTCCAATGTTTTTGTGCTAAAGTCCATCGTTCGTCCTTTATATGAATTACCTGGCGATTATAGAGCCCATTTCGACGCTACGCGCGCATGAGTTCGGCCGGGTGGGCCAGCCCCGGACAGGACGCTCCGGCCCGAGGCCCAAGATTCGATTACCAGACACCAGACACATTCCGGCATCCGCATGATTTTCCAGCGCGCTCTCCGACGCGAATTGACCAGCACCGCAGGTGGGGTCTTCACGACGCTGTTCACCATCACCCTGACCGTGATGCTCATCAAGATCCTCGGCCAGGCCGCAGGCGGCCAGGTCGCGTCGCAGGACGTATTGGCCCTGATCGGCTTCCAGTCGTTGAACTACATGCCCATCATCCTGATCCTCACCGGCTTCATCTCGGTGTTGCTGGTGATGACGCGCAGCTACCAGGATTCCGAGATCGTGGTCTGGTTCGCCTGCGGCCTCTCGCTCACCCGCTGGATCGCGCCGGTGCTGCGTTTCGGCTGGCCCATCGTGGCGCTGGTGGCGGTGCTGTCCTTCGTGGTCACGCCCTGGGCCAACCAGCAGAGCAGCGAATACCGCGACCGTTTCGAGAAGCGCGAGGACATCGCCCGCGTCTCGCCGGGCAAGTTCCAGGAATCGGCCAGCTCCAACCGCATCTTCTTCGTCGAGGGTATTTCCGGCGACGCCTCCAAGGTGCGCAACGTGTTCGTCAACACCATCAACGGCGATGGCAAGAACAGCGTGGTGGTGGCCAAGGAAGGCGAGACCACGGTCGATGCCGATGGCGAGAAGTTCGTGGTCATGCACAAGGGCCGCCGTTATGACGGTTCGCCGGCCCTGCCGGATTTCCAGGTGGTCGATTTCGAGCGTTACGGCCTGTTGATCGGCAACCAGTCGGCCGCTGCCGCCGGCGACCGTTCCGCGCGCGCCCTGCAGATGACCGAGCTGGTCACCAAGAAGGATGGCTTTGCCCGCGGTGAGCTGCTCTGGCGCATCGCCTTGCCGCTGATGGGGCTGGCGCTGATGCTGCTGGCCATCCCGCTGTCCTTCGTCAATCCGCGTGCCGGCCGCTCGCTGGGGCTGGTGGTGGCCTTGCTGCTGTTCGTGGTCTACAGCAATACGGTGAGCGTCTTCCAGGCCTCGGTGGCGCAGAACCGCATGAGCTTCATGATGGGCTGGTGGCCGGTGCACGTGATCGTGGCCGTGCTGATCCTGGCGATGTTCGCGCTGCGCCTGAACATCAACCATCCCTATCATCCATCCCGGTTGTGGACCCGCGTTCGCCGCACCATGACGTTCAAGCGCGAGGCCTGAGATGAGAGTCATCCAACGTTATTTCACCTCCGAGATCACGCGCTCGGTCTTCTTTGCGCTGGCGGCCTTCCTGGCGCTGTTTGCCTTCTTCGAGATGATGGGGCAGCTGGAGCAGGTCGGCCGCAACGGCTACAACCTGCAGCAGGCGGTGTTCTACGTCTTGATGGGCCTGCCCGGCAACGTCTATGAGCTCATGCCCACGGCGGTGCTGATCGGCACCATCTATACGCTCTCGCAGCTGGCGGCGCGTTCCGAGTTCACCATCATGCGGGTCTCAAGCATGTCCACCGGCATGGCCGCCAAGGTGCTGGCGCGCATCGGCATCGGTTTCGCGGTGCTCACCATCGTCTTCGGCGAGCTGATCGCTCCCAAGGCCAGCGAATGGGCCGAGAAGCTCAAGCTGCAGGCCCAGGGCGCTTCGCTGTCCTCGCAGTTCCGCTCCGGCATGTGGGCCAAGGACGTGATCAAGGACAACGGGCTGGAAGGCAATGTCACCGGCAGCCGTTTCATCAACATCCACGCTGTGCAGCCGGATGGCCGCATCGAAGGCGTCAAGCTCTATGAGCTGGATACCGATTTCCACATGGCGCGCATGATCACGGCCAAGTCGGGCCTCTATGAAGGCAACCACCAGTGGCAGCTTGATGAGGTGGTGCAGTCCGATTTCACCGGTGGCCGCGAGCGCGACATCACCGAACCGGTCAAGACCATCCGCATGGCGCACATGAAGCTGGTGTCGGAGGTGACCCCGGAAATCCTCTCGGTGCTCTTCGCCGATCCCGACCGCATGTCGGCCTACGACCTGCTGGCCTACACCAAGCACCTGGAAGCCAACAACCAGCGCACCGACCGCTACGAGATCGCCTTCTGGAAGAAGATCGTCTACCCGCTGTCGATCTTTGTGATGCTGGCGCTGGCCTTGCCGTTTGCCTATCTGCATTTCCGCGCCGGTGGCGTGAGCCTGAAGATCTTCACCGGCATCATGATCGGGGTGTGCTTCCAGCTGATCAACAGCCTCTTCTCCCATCTGGGCTTGCTCAATACCTGGCCGGCCTTCGTCACGGCCGCACTGCCCAGCCTGCTGTTCATGGTGCTGGCGGCGGGCGCCCTATGGTGGGTGGAGCGGACCTGAACCTGTTTCAACCTGATCCGAAGTCATCATGCAAAGTCTGATCCTCTTCGCCCATGGCGCCCGTGACCCGGCCTGGGCCTCGCCGTTCGAACGTCTGCGCGCGCTGGCCCGCGCGGCTATGCCGTCTGCCGCCGTGGAACTGGCCTTCCTGGAACTGATGCAGCCCGACCTGCCCACCGTGGTGGCGCAGCAGGTGGCGGCCGGCAGCCGGCGCATCACGGTGATTCCGGTGTTCCTGGGGCAGGGCGGACATGTGCGGCGCGACCTGCCGCAGTTGCTGGAGCAGTTGCGCCAGGCGCATCCGGAGGTGGAGATTCGTACCGTGCCGGCAGTGGGCGAGGACGAGGCCGTGTTGCAGGCGATAGCCGCCTATTGCATCGGGGCGGTGCAGGACTGACCGAGGCGCCGTACCGGCAACGCAAGCGCAGATGGCCCGTCGTGACGGGCCATCTTCTTTTGGGGCAGCTGACCTGCCGGTGGCCGGATCAGAACAGGCGCGCGCCGTTAGGCACCGCCTGGTCGGGCTTGAACAGCACCACTTCGCCCTGGGCATCGGGGAAACCCAGTGTCAGTACCTCGGACATGAACTTGCCGATCTGGCGCGGCGGGAAATTGACCACCGCCGCCACCTGCCGGCCCACCAGCTGGTCCAGCGTGTAGTGCGCGGTGATCTGGGCGCTGCTCTGGCGCACGCCGATGCCGGGGCCGAAGTCGATCTTCAGCTTGAAGGCTGGCTTGCGGGCTTCGGGGAAGGCCTCGGCCGAGACAATGGTGCCGATGCGGATGTCGACCTTCAGGAAGGCGTCGAAATCGATGGCGTCGGCGGCGGGGGCATTGGTGTCGTGCAGGAGGTGCATAGGACAGTGTTCTCAGCAACGGTAGTAAATCAAGCTGACAACCGTTCGGACTGAGTAGGCCCTCCAGGGCCGTATCGAAGGCGCAGAGGCGGTGCGCCTTCGATACGCGTCGTTGCCGCTACCCAGGTCGAACGGTCAGTGGTGGGCCCATAAATGGGCTGCAGTTCCTTAGTCCCTGTCTGCCAATGCCGGCCCGATCATCACCAGCACCGGTCCGCTGCAGGCTTGCAGCCCGGCTTCCAGGCCGGCCAGTTGCAGGTGGTAGATGTGCTGGTCGGGACGGCTGCAGTTTTCCACCACCACCACCGGGGTATCGGGCGCATGGCCGAGCGCCAACAGGCGCTGGGCGGTTGCCGTGGCTTCGCGACCCCCCATGTACTGCACCAGGGTATCGCCATTGGGCATGCGCACTTCGTCCGGCTCGTCCACGCCGGTGCTGGAGGTGAACAGCGACACGCTGCGCGCGATGCCGCGCCGGGTCAGAGGGCGCTTGGCGGCCGAGGCGGCAGCCAGCGCGGCGGTGATGCCGGGGACGATCTCGTAAGGGATGTGGTGTTCTTCCAGGGCCCGCATTTCCTCGTCGGCACGGCCGAAGAGCATAGGGTCACCGCCTTTGAGGCGTACCACGCGGCGGTATTGCTGGGCGGCTTCCACCAGCTTCTGGTTGATGACCGGCTGGGCGGTGGAGCGTTGGCCGCTGCGCTTGCCCACCGAGACCTTCACGGCTTGCGGGCACAGGGCGAGGATTTCTTCGGTGACCAGGGCGTCGTGCAGAACGATGTCGGCCTGCGCCAGCAGGCGCGCAGCGCGC
The DNA here is from genome assembly GCA_019233085.1 of Herbaspirillum sp. Taxonomy (GTDB): domain Bacteria; phylum Pseudomonadota; class Gammaproteobacteria; order Burkholderiales; family Burkholderiaceae_D; genus Herbaspirillum. The sequence continues at coordinate 3,543 of JAFAMT010000427.1, read as the reverse complement.
ACCGTCAGCAGGTCAGCCGCGCCGGGGCCGGAGCCGACCAGCCACACCTGGCCCGGGTGGTCCGGGCTGGGTGCGGGTGAGTCGGGAGAGGATGGGTTTGCTGCCTGTTCGGTGGCCATGGCCTTGGTACAAGGTACGATTGCGGATCGAAGGAAAATCAGTCGATCCGAATCATACCAGCGGCCACCGTCTGGTGGCTCACTTCATCGATCAGGATGAAGGCGCCAGTGGCGCGGATATCCTGGTAGGCATCGGCGGCGATGGGCTGCTGCACGTTGACGCTGATGCGGGCGATGTCGTTGAGCTTCAGGGTCTCGGCCGGGCGGCGTTCCTGGGTGTTGATGTCCAAGAGCGTATCGACCTTGGCCACGCGCGCGGCCACCTGCTTGGTGGTGTGCTTGAGCCAGTACTTGCGACGCAGGTCCAGCGGTTCCTCGGAGAGCCAGCAGACGTCGGCGTTGACCGTCTTGAGGATGGTCGAGGGCTGGGCGGCGGCGGCCAGCAGGTCGCCGCGGGAGATGTCCAGGTACTCGTCCAGCAGGATGGTCACCGACTGGCCAGCCGTGGCCGACTCCAGCGAGCCGTCCAGCGTCTGGATGTCCTTGACGGTCGCGCTCTGGCCGCTGGGCAGCACCACCAGCTTGTCGCCCTTGGCGACCTTGCCGGCCTCGATGCGGCCCATGTAGCCACGGAAGTCATTGGCTTCGTGGCCGTTGTGGCGCGCCACCAGCTGCACCGGGAAGCGGAAGGCTTCCTCGTGGGCATCTTCGTAGACCGAGAGCGACTCCAGCAGGGTGATCAGGGTCGGGCCCTGGTACCAGGACAGGCGTTCGCTGGCGGTGACCACGTTGTCGCCGGCCAGGGCCGACAGCGGAATGGCATGCACGTCCTTCAGGCCCAGCTGCTGGGCGAACTGCTGGTAGGCAGCGACGATGCGGTCGTAGACGGTCTGGTCGTAGTCCACCAGGTCCATCTTGTTGACGGCCACGATCACGTGCTGGATCTGCAGCAGGTGGGCGATGGTGGAGTGGCGCTTGGTCTGGGTCAGCAGTTCGACGCTGCCATCATCCCCCAGCTTTACCTTGGACACGTCCACCAGGATGATCACCGCGTCGGCCGTGGAGGCGCCGGTGACCATGTTGCGGGTGTACTGCTCGTGGCCCGGGGTATCGGCAATGATGAACTTGCGCTTGGGTGTGGCAAAGTAGCGGTAGGCCACGTCGATGGTGATGCCTTGCTCGCGCTCGGCTTCCAGGCCGTCGGTGAGCAACGACAGATCCACCGTGTCACCCACGGTGCGCTTGTGCTTGGCGCGCGAGATGGCGTCGAGCTGGTCGGCGAAGATGCCCTTGCTGTCGAACAGCAGGCGGCCGATCAGGGTGCTCTTGCCATCGTCCACTGAACCGGCGGTGATGAAGCGCAGCAGGCCGCGTTCGTGCGAAGGCGCGGAGGCGTTGGCCAGTTGTTCTTGGGTTGCGGCGGCGTTCATCAGAAATATCCTTCCTTCTTGCGTTTTTCCATCGAGGCTTCGGACGTCTGGTCGTCCATGCGGGTGGCACCGCGCTCGGTAATCTGGGTCACTGCGGTCTCGGCGATGATGGCTTCCACCGAGGCGGCGTCGGAGGCCACCGGGCAGGTGCAGGAGATGTCGCCCACGGTGCGGAAGCGCACCACCTGCTTTTCCACGGTCTCGCCTTCGCGGGCCGGGGTCAGGTCGGTCAGCGGCACCAGGAGGCCATTGCGCGGGATCACCTCGCGCTCATGGGCGAAGTAGATCGAGGGCAGGGCCAGCTTCTCGCGGGCGATGTATTGCCACACGTCCAGCTCGGTCCAGTTGGAGATGGGGAAGACCCGCATGTTCTCGCCCGGATGCACGCGGGTGTTATACAGGTCCCACAGCTCGGGGCGCTGGGCCTTGGGATTCCATTGGCCGAATTCGTCGCGGAAGGAGAAGATGCGTTCCTTGGCGCGCGCCTTTTCCTCGTCGCGTCGCGCGCCGCCGATACAGGCGTCGAACTTGAATTCCTCGATGGTTTCCAACAGCGTCACCGCCTGCGCCGCATTGCGCGAATCGGTCAGCGGGTTGCGCAGGCGCACGGTGCCGCGCTTGATCGAGTCTTCCACCGAACGCACCACCAGGCGCTCGCCCAGTTCGGCGGCGCGACGGTCGCGGAATTCGATCACTTCCGGGAAGTTGTGGCCGGTGTCGATGTGGACCAGCGGGAAGGGGAACTTGCCCGGGCGGAAGGCCTTCTCGGCGATGCGCAGCAGCACCACCGAGTCCTTGCCGCCGGAGAACAGCAGCGCCGGGTTGCTGCACTCGGCCGCGACCTCGCGCATGATGTGGATGGCTTCCGATTCCAGCCAGTCGAGGTGACGGTTGCTGGCGTTGTCCAAAAAGAGTTTGTCTACCGCAGTGTTCATGCCGGGCCTTCCGATGCTTTGCTTGTTGTTGCTCTGGTTGAATTCTTGATCAGCCCGCCGCGTGCGCCTTGATGCGCACCAGCTTGCCGTCGACCACGTGCAGGCCGCATTCCTTGGAATCCGGGTTCTCCCACCACCAGCGGCCGGCGCGGATGTCCTCGCCAGGCTGGATGGCGCGGGTACAGGGCTCGCAGCCGATGGACGGGTAACCCTGGTCGTGCAGCGGATTGTAGGGCACGTCGTTGGCGCGGATGTAGTCCCAGACGTCCTGTTCCGACCAGTCGGCCAGGGGGTTGAACTTCTCCATGCCGTGGGCTTCGTCACGTTCCTGCACATGCAGTTCGGCGCGCGTGACCGACTGTGCGCGGCGCTGGCCGGTGACCCAGGAGGCCTTGCCGGCGAGGGCGCGGTTGAGCGGCTCCATCTTGCGGATGTGGCAGCACTCCTTGCGCAGTTCCACGCTATCGTAGAAGGCATTGGCGCCATTCTTCTGCACGTAGGCTTGCACCGCCTCGGGCTGCGGACGGTAGGGCGTGACCTCGTAAGCATAGGTGTCGCGGATGCGGTCCAGCATGCCCACGGTTTCCTTGTGCAGGCGTCCGGTTTCCAGCGTGAAGATGCCGATGCGGTCCTGCAGCTTGCCGCGCAGGATCAGGTCGGTCAGCACCATGTCTTCGGCGGCCAGGCTGGAGGCCAGCGCCGCCGGGGCGTATTCGGCGGCGATGCGTTCCAGCGTGGCCTGGGTCTTGGCGATCAGTTCTTGCAAGGCTTGGTTCGTCATCTTTGCTCTTCCTTCCACCGTTCGGACTGAGTAGGCCCCGCAAGGGCCGTATCGAAGGCGCTGTGTCGGTGAGTTCCTTCGACAGGCTTCGATACGCGGCTGTGCCGCTACTCAGCCCGAACGGGGAGAGATGGTTCAGGCTTGGTTCAATCCGCCGTCTGCACGGCTTCGCGCTTGACGCGGCGGAACAGCGGGTTCTTCTCGTCCCAGGAGGTCTGGTACTTCTCGGAGAAGTCGGTCAGGCCCTTGACGGCGTCGTGGATGTTCTTGTCGGCGCGCACGGCGAAGGCGTCGAAGCCCACGCGCTGCATGTAGAACAACTGGTCGCGCAGCACGTC